>DATFXE010000242.1:0-9375 GCA_035258585.1 Roseiflexaceae bacterium
CGTGCCAGCACTGCGTCGAACCAGCCCACCCGCCGCAGCCGCCCGGTCGTCGTGCCGACCTCGGCCCAGGGTTTGCCCAGCTGCCGCAGCACATCGGCCGCCTCGCCGCTGACCTCGGTTGGAAAGGGCCCCTCGCCCACGCGGGTCGCATAGGCCTTGAGCACCCCGACGACTGAGTTGAGGCTGGTTGGGCCGATGCCCGCGCCCTGGCAGGCCCCGGCCGCGCCCGGCGGCGACGACGTGACATATGGGTAAGTGCCGTAGTCCACATCCAGCAGCGCGCCCTGGGCGCCCTCCAGCAATATCGCCACATCCTTCTCCAGCGCGCGCTGGACGATCGGGTATGTGTCGGTCACATGGTCGGCCAGCTGGTGGCCATACGCCAGGTAGCGTAGGTAGGTTTCGTGCAATGAGAGTGGCGGAAGGTTGTAGACGGCGGTGAGGAGCTTGTTCTTGACCTCAAGCACCTGACGCAGGCGGCTGAGCAGCGTTTCTTCGTGCAGCAGGTCGCCCAGGCGAATGCCTGTGCGCGACATCTTATCGGCGTAGGCCGGCCCGATGCCACGCCCGGTGGTGCCGATCTTGGCATCGCCGCGCAGTGTCTCGTCGTGTTGATCTTGCAGCACGTGATAGGGCATGATCACGTGGGCGCGCTCGCTGATAAAGAGCTTGGCGGTGCCGATACCCTGCGCTTGCAGATCCTCCAGCTCTTTAATCAGCACCGCCGGATCAATTACCACGCCGCTGCCGATCACATTCACCGTGCCTGGATCGAAGATGCCTGATGGCACGACGTGCAGCTTGAATGCGCCGTGCTCGTTGACCACGGTATGTCCGGCATTGTTGCCCCCGCCATAGCGAACGACCAGGCGTGCTCGCTCGGCAAGCAGATCCACGATATGGCCCTTGCCCTCATCGCCCCACTGGGCGCCGATAACTGCGACGACCGGCATGGCAAGCTCCCTATAGACCAGGTTTCACAAAGACAGCTCTCGCTTCACAGCCGGCTAAACTGTGCGGCCCCTATTATAGCGTAAATGGCGCGGGGTGATAGATGCCGATGGTACTGATCTGGAGCTGTTGGCGGTTTGTCATGTACACAGGTTGACATCGCTCTGCAAAGGTTTACAATACACTAAATCTGAGCTTTTGACTGAGATAAGCTCCTTCCTAAGTTTGTAATGCGTAGCCAATACGCACTATATACTACGCACGAACGCAACATTAGTGCCAGTTGCCGTCGAGCTGCCCTAGCCCGTTTCACGATTACTGGGCGATGGCCGTCATCCCGCGTCGCCCGCATGAGTTCGGATGCTCGCATTACCGCAGACAAGTCAGCCCGCTCTACCGTTGCTTTCCGCGATTGCGCGCCTGCTGTCGAGCGATCGATCGTTCGCGGCGCGCATGCACGATCTGTTCGTGCTGCTGCGCGAGGCGGTGGTATTCCACGATGGGCGCCTGGTCTGCTGGCTGCAATCCGCGCATGTATCCGGCCTGCGCGAGCAGTTCTACACGCCAAACGGCTGGCAGGACGCCTGGAATGACGATTTAACGCGTCAGGTTGTGCAACACGGCGCGCCCGTGCGGCTGACGGTGCCTATGCGCGTGCTGCTGAACGGCGATCTGCCGGACTTGCCGGGCGAGGTGACCTACTTTGGCGTGCCCGTCACATGGAACGATCGGCTTTGGGGTGTGCTGGAGCTGCGGGCCGCCGGATCGAGCGCGATCGGCGAACACGAGCAGGGCTTTGTCGCTGCACTGATGCCGTTGCTGGCGGCCGCCATAGCGGTTGAGGGCGGCGCCGGCGATGTGCCGACGCTGCCGCTGCACGCTGGCGAGCTGACCGGCCAGCAGGAGCAGATTATCACTCAGCTGCGCGCCGAGCTGGAGGCGCCGCTTTCGCTGAATGAGTTGCTGACCCTGCTGCTGCGCTGGGCACTCGAATCGACTGGCGCCGAGGCTGGCGCTATCAGCCTGGTCGATCGCGATCGGGGCGAGATGGTGCTGCATGTCTACGAAGGCTATGATCAGGAGCCATTCACGGGCAATGATCTCTACAGCACGCCCCGGCGCCGCATCAGCTGGGAGAACGGTATCGCCGGCAAGGTCGCGCGAACCGGCCGCTCGATTCTGCTGCGCGACGTAACCCGCGAGCCCGATTACGAGCCCGGCAGCCCGGATGTACGGGCGGAGCTGGCTGTACCGATCGCGCTGGACGGGCTGCCTTTGGCCGTGCTGGTGCTGGACAGCCCGCGCTCGGCCGCGTTTGGCGATGGCGAGGTGGCGTTTGCCCAGGCGCTATGCACGCTGGCCCCGCAGCCGCTGCGCCGTGCGCTGCGCTACCAGGAACTGCTCGAGTCGAGCACGCAGCTCAGCCAGGTGATTACGAGCATGCCGATCGGGCTGGCGCTGCTGGATGGGCAGGGCCGCATCCTGCGCCACAACCCGGCCTGGCCGGCAATCTGGGGCGTTCCTCCCGTCGATGCGGAATCGTCGTTTCACCTGCCCTGGGATCTGGTGCCGCAGCTGCTGGCGCGTCTGACCGACCCGATGGCGCTCAACGATTTCTGCGCGCATGGGCAGAGCAACCCAAGCGATGTCCAGACCACTACTATCCGTCTGCGCGACCCACATCAGGAGCTGGATGTGCTCTCGGTGCCGACCCGCGACAGTTTGGGCCAGCTGACCGGCCGGCTATGGGTGGTGAGCGATGTCACACGTGAGCGCGAGGCCGACCGGCTGAAGAGCGAGTTTATCTCGGTTGTCTCGCACGAGCTGCGCACGCCGCTGACGTCGATCCTGGGCTACACCGAGCTACTGCTGGCGCGCGATTTCGCGCCTGCCGAGCAGCGCGAGTTCGTCAAGACGGTGTATAACGAGGCCAACCACCTCTCGCAGATCGTCGAGGATATGTTGGGCATCTCGCGCCTCGAAGCCGGCAACGTAAAGCTCAACCAGTGGGTTGTCTCGATGCGCCAGCTGATCGGCGAGATGACCGCGCAGCTCAGCCACCACCTCTCGGCGCGCCACCGCATGGTCATCCACATCCCGAACCATCTGCCGCCAGCCTACGTCGACCGCGACAAAGTCAAGCAAGTGCTGTTCAATTTGCTGATCAACGCGGCCAAATACTCGCCGCGCGGCGGCGAGATCGCGCTCGCGGTCGAAGAGGCGGCCGAGTTACCTTCCGAGCATCCGCACGGGCGCTTCCTGCTCGTCACAGTGCGCGACCAGGGGATCGGCATTCCGCCCGAAGATTTGCCGCGGATCTGGGAACGCTTCTATCGGGTGGACAACACCAACACCCGCCGGATCGGCGGCACTGGCCTCGGCCTGGCGATCACGCGCGCCCTGGTCGAGCTGCATGGGGGCCGGATTTGGGTCGAGAGCACCCCCGGCAAAGGCAGCGCCTTTTTCTTCACCCTGCCGGTCGTAGCCGACTTGGCTCGGCGCTGACGGCAAGTTGGGATAGGCAGGAATTACCCTTTGGCTCACACTACTTCCCTTCATCAAGTGCGCTCACATCCAGTATTACACTGTTGCCGACCCCGCTTGCGCCATCCGCCCGAGCGCTAGGCGCAGGAACCATGTAGCGCCCGCCGGCCACTACCCGCAGCAGGTAGGTGTAGTGATAGATTCCCGGCTCCAGCGTGGCGCTGGACAACGTGAGGCGCCCGTTCGAGAGGCCAGTGTATTCCAAGCTGGCGCTATCGTCGGTATGGATCAGGATGGCATTTGCGGGCAGCGGGTCGGCGACCACAAGCGCGCGGCGCGATTCGGTCGTTACTAGTGTCAGGCGGGCGCGCACCAACTGGCCCGCGCGCAGCTGGGAGGGGTCGAGCGACTGGCCGGTGAGTGGGTCGAGATAGTCGCGCACCAGCGCGATGTCCCCGTTGTGCTGCTGGGTTGTCTCGCGAGGCAGAATCGGCTGTTCGATCTGCGCGAATTGCGCCGCCTCACCTGGCCCGCGCGCGCTGATATTCAGGCCGACCCCGGCGACATCCTGCACTTCCGCCCGCCAGGTGAGGCGCGCGGTCGCGCCCGGCGCGAGTGTGGCTTGCCGGATCAGCGCCGGATCGCCCAGTAGCCGCACCCCCGCGGCGGATAGGCTGGCCTGGATCGCCTGTGTGACCGGGCTGGTGCTCTCGATGCGCGCCGCCAGTTCGACGACATCGCCAGCGCGGAAGCTTGGCGGCGCTTCGACGCGTAGCTCGAATGGACGCGTGATCAGCAGTGTCGCCTGAGCCTGGCCGGCGCTCTTCGTATCGGTGGCCCATGCCAATGCTCGCAACTCAGTTGGCTCGCTCGGCAGCTGAACGGTGAACGTTAGCACGCCGCCGGCGTTGGTCCGCAGCGTAGGTTTCCAGAACACGCTCGGCCCTGGATGCGGCGCGCGCGCGTTTGGTGCCGGCAATGTGGCCGGAGAAACTGGCGCGGGTGTGTCCTGGCGCGGCGCGATGGCAAGCGCTGGGGGATGGGCAGCCTGAGCTGCGTTTGCGATCGCGTTCTGGGGCGCGGCGTTGGCCGCGGCAATGCTGACGATCACATCGGCTGGCACGCCCATTCCCGTGGCGTCGGTGGTGGTGACGGTCAGCGTCGCGGTGGCGCCGGGCGCGTATGAGCCGCGGTCGGACAGCAGGCCGACCATCAGCTCAGCCTGATCTGTGCGCACCGGCAGCGTGGCCGTGGCTAGCAGCGGCGCTGGCGGCGCGGCGGCAGCTGAGCCAAGCGGTGGGTGGCCGGCGAACAATACGGCTACTGCCAGTGCCGGCGCATCTTGGGGCCGGATGGTCATAGTGAACGGCTCGCCGGCGCGGATTGTGCGGGCCTGGCTGGTCAGCCCATCGGCTGCCGCGTGCGTGATCAGCACTGACGATTGTGGATATGGCGCGGTGAGCAGCAGCGTCGCCGTATCGCCGGGGCGGTAGCTCTCGCGATCGGCGATGAGCAGCGGCAGGTCGCCCGGCAGCTCGCCCCAGTTCGTGAAGCCCGGCGCACCCGCCCAAATGGTATCGGCGCTGTAGACCGTCTTGATAGCGGCGACCGTGCCGATATGGACCCGGTACGCGCCGCCGCTCGGTAGAGTCAGCGGCAGGCTGGCCGTGCCATCCTGATTGGTAGTGGCGGCGCGTTTGAAGGCCAGCGTGTCGAGTGATCGCCAGACCGTGCGCGGCCGTCCATCTGGCCCAGACTCCTCGGCGCGCCGCCACCTCCGGCGGTAGACTTCGAGAAGCAGGCTGGTGTGCGGCGCCGGGCGACCATCCGGGGTGGTTGCGAGCAGATCGATCGTTGTGGCTTTGCCGGAGGTGAAGATCCGGCTGGGCAGCCGCAGGCCGGCATAGATCGGCGCGGGCGGCACCAAGAAGAAGCCTTCGGCCGAAGCGCTCGCCCCGCCTGGCTCGCTCGCGTCCGCGCGCAGCCGGTAGCGCAGCGGCAGGTCGCCGGCGAGCGTATCGCTAATCACCAGGCTGAATCGGCCGTCCGGCCCAGTCTGGCCTGTGCCGGTTCGGACAGCGACCTCAGCCATTTCACGCTCGGCATCACCAAATGTATAATCCGCTAGCGCCGGGAACGGCGCTGGTTCGGCGTCGAGCGTCCACGAGATAGTCGCCCCCGCGACGGGCAGCCCCTCGATCGTCTGAACCGCGACCTCCAACGGCGCGCCGGCCGTCGGTCGGTCGTCAGGTGTGTGGACGGCGACGGCCAGCGGCGCAGGCTGAGCGGGCTCGACGACAAAAGTGGCCTGAGCAGCGGCGCCATCGATCGTAGCAGCAGCAGTGTAGACGCCGGGAGGCATGCCTGGTGCGAGCGACATACCGGTGCTAAAGACGCCGGTCTCCGCAAGCGTCAGCTCTGCCTGGTAGATTCGGCCGGCCGCACCGGGGGCGCGTACGCTCATACTGATCGAAGAATCGCGCAAAATTCCCAGTGTACTCGAAGGGGCATTCGTCGCTTGCACGATCCCTGCCAGCTCGATCCGCTCGCCGGGCCGGTAGGCCGCGCGGTCGGTGGTCAGAAAGAGCTGTGGCAGTGCGCCGAGCGCGGGGCTGGTATTCCCCCAAGCGCTGCTGACGATACCAAAGCGGCCGCCGTCGGCCAGTGCCACGAGATTTGTCCGCCCGCCATTGCCTGCCCGCATGAAGCTGGCCAGCCCATGGGCGTCGGTCGTACTCAGCTCGACCAGTGTGCCGGACTGGTAGAGCGCCACCGGTAGCCCGGGGAGCGGCGTGCCGCTGATGATATCGGTCGCCCAGACCAGCGCCGATACGCCAGCAGTGCCGGGGGTCGGCGCGCTCGATTGCAGGGTCAGCCGGGCGCGCGAGATAAGGGCGATCAGATCGGCGCTTGGCCCCTCGGGGGTGCGGATGCGCAGGTAGTACGCTCCTGCCGGCAGCGGGGCGCCAGTGTTGCTGACCAGCAGCACGCGCTGCTCCACCGGCTGGTTGAGCGGGTCGGCCAGCGACATGTTCCAGGAGCGCAGCGGTGGCTGGCCGTAGCGCTCGGGCTGGAACAGCGGCCAGTCACTGTCACGGAAGCCGGCGGTACGCACGACGGCGGCCTCGTCGAGCTGATACAGGTCGAAATTCAGCGCCGAAAGGTTGGTTCGCCGGATCAGCAGGCTGGCGGGCTGGCCGGGCAGCGCCTGGACCAGATGTGCGGGGGCTTCGGGTAGCGCCAGCGCCGGCAGGGCCGGCGCGGTCACGAAGCGCAGCCGGTACTCCTGGCCGAGCGCGATGCCGTTGCGATCGGTGAGGCTGGCGGGAAGCGTGATTGTGTAGGGTGTGGCGGCGCGCAGATCGGCGGCGATCCGCGCCTCGGTTTCGCTGGTGGAGATGCGCAGAAGATCAGCCGTCGGCGTGAGCTGGAGGGCATGACGGATCGCCTCGCTGTCGATGGGCGTGTTGAAGATCAGCCGGATCTCCTGGCTGGGCGGCAACAACTGGCCCTCGCCCGGAAAGCGGCCAGTCAGGGCCGGCAGCGGCGCGGTGGTGAAGCTCCAGCGCTTTGGTGTGAGCAGCGGCAGGTTGCCGCCGGCAGGTAGGGCGCCGGCCCGCAAAGTCACGGCATAACTGGTGGCGGGGCGCCAGCCGGCGAATGGCGCGAACAGCACCAGCTGCCGGCCATCGGGCAGGTCTCTGAGCGCCAGATCGCCGTCGGCGCTCGGCGTGATCAGCAAACTTGCCCGTAGCGAGTCGCGGTCGAGCGGCTGCGACAGCGTGATCGACAGGGTGGCGCGTGGCACTACGGCGGTGGCGCCATCGGCCGGCGCGATGTCGAGCACCGCAGGCGCGGGTGTGCTGAAGCTCCAAGAGAACGGGCGGTTGAGCTGAACGCCGGCGATGTCGGTCAGCGCGGCATCGATTGTCGCGTGGTAGAGCGTGCCAGGGTGGAGCGTTGCGGTGGGACGGAACAGCGCCGTTGTCTGGTCGAGCCAGGTCACGCTGCCTTCAAGCGGCGGCTCGAAGCGTAGCTGCGGCAGTGCAGCTGATCGCATCAGCGCTTCCGCTGGCACGATCGTGCGGCTGAAGTGGATGCTGATCGGCGTGTCCATCGGCACACCGGCGGCGCCGTCGGCTGGCAGCACGCGTACCACGGCAGGGGCCGGGGCAGTGCGAAAGTGCAGCTCGACTGGCCGCTCCAGCACGCGAAAGCGCTGGCTCAGCGCCTGTGTATCGATCGTCAGGGAATAGCTGGTGTCTGGGCGCAGCGTCTCGGTTGGCGAGATCGTCAGCGTGGCGCGGTCGTCACTCCAGATCGGCAGCCAGCCTACTGCCGGGCGCAGCGTGATCGCTCGCTCGACACTGCGCGGGTTCATCGGGCCGTCGAAGCGCAGCGCCAGCCGTGAGCGCGGCGCGACCCCAGTAGCGCCGTCGGCGGGGGTTGCGGCCAGCAGCATCGGCGGGGCCGCGAAGAGCGGCAATAGCAAGCGCAGGCCAAGCAGCAGCGCGGCCAGCAGCACAGTAATGACGAGAACGCCAGTCCAGATTCGACCAGCCCAGCGCAGGACGCGCACAAACGCTCCTTTGCAGTTAGCGCGAAAGCGGGGTGCCCCACATCACGCGCCAACACGACGGCCAGCGAGTGCGCGCTAGTATAGCATGAGCCGGGGATGGCGTAAACCGGTCATCCGGGTGCGTAGTGCGTAATGCGTAACAATACTGGAGCGACACTCGATACGCACTACCAGTACGCATTAGAGCTGCCCTTCATCCCTCCAATTTGCCAATAACTCCCGGTAATTCGGGTCCTCGTAGCGTGATAGCAGAAAGGCCGGCGCGTAGTGCGGCAGTGCCTGGCCGCAGACGTGCGCGGCCAGCAGCTCCCCGGCCGCGCACGCCGCCATCAGGCCATAGCCCGACAGCGCGCCGACGATGTAGGCGCCGTCGATCGGCAGCGGGCCAATCAGCGGCCGGTTCTCGCGTGTTTTGACATAATACCCACCGTCGATATACGGTTTGGGCGCGCGGTCGAAGTAGCGCGCCAGGCCGGGGATCATGGTGGCCATGCCGCGCAGCGCCAACTCGGGCTCGTATTCCTCGATGGCGATCGGAAAGGCTGGCTCGACTGGATCGAGGTGGTAGTTCCACAGGATCAGCAGGCTGCTTGAACCGCCGTGGCCCTCGGGGCGGCAGTGCGCGCCGGATGGCAGCGTGTCGAGCATCCAGCGCGTCTCGTCGTCCTCGGCCAGCGCCTCGCGCTCCTCCTCGCTCCACGGCAGCCGGATGTCGTCGGTCCAGATCAGCAGCGGCGCATCGCGCGGCACCACGTTCAGGTGATCGTTAAAGGCGATCTTGATGTGCCGCTCGGCGAAGACCGGGATGTCGAGACCTAGCATCCGGCCAACCGCCCGCTGCATCGGGCCGGCGGCATCGACGAAGCGCGGCGTGGCGATCGTCGTGGTTGCGCCGTCGTGCGTGACCTGCACCGCACACACTCTCTCGCCGCTGATCTCGACGCCACTGACCTCCGCACGCAGCAAGCGGACTCCATGCTCGCGGGCCTGCTCCAGCATATACATGCCCAGCTGCTGCGCACTGAACCAGCCGCAGCGGCGCGCGTGCAGCAGCGCCACGGTGTCTTTAGAAACATACGGGAAGTGCTCGCGGATCAGCGCCGGGTCGAGCAGCAAATCGGCGCCGTCGGGTTGATCCTCGAAGCCAAGAGATGGGGCGGGAACATAGCCCTCCGACGAAGGACGAAAGACCAAAGACGAAAGAGCTGCCGCCTCGCTCGAACCTTCGTCCTTCGTCCTTGGTCTTTGGTCTTTCGGCTCGTGGATGCGCAGCGGCCCGGCGCCCAGCGCGGCGGCCTCCTGGGCGGCCCGGCGTAGCAGCGGGATGCGCGCCGCGTCGGCGGTCGCGTAGACATAACCGC
>DATFXE010000243.1:0-4265 GCA_035258585.1 Roseiflexaceae bacterium
CAGATGCTGGCGCATGAGACCTTTCGCAAGCGTTACGAATCCGGCGCGCAACTAACCATCCTGGAGCTGATGTACCCGATGCTGCAAGGGTACGACTCGGTGGCGATCAACTCGGATGTCGAGTTCGGCGGCACCGACCAGAAGTTCAACAACCTGGCCGGCCGCGAACTGATGCAGCAGATGGGCATGACGCCGCAAGATATCCTGCTGGTGCCGCTCATCCCTGGCACCGACGGCCGCAAGATGGGCAAGTCGTTCAACAACACGATCGATATCGTGACACCGCCGTCCGAGATGTTCGGCCGGGTCATGTCGGTGAGCGACGACGTGATGCCGCTGTACTTCGAGGTGCTGACCGACCTGCCGATGGCCGAGATCGACGAACTGAGGCGCGAGCTGGCCGAAGGGCGCGGCAGCCCGATGGACTGGAAGAAGCGGCTGGCCTGCGAGCTGGTTGCGCAGTTCCACACGCCCGCCGACGCCGATGCGGCTCAGGAGGCATTCGAGCGCCAGTTTCAGCGCCGCGAGCTGCCCGCGGATATTCCGGATTTCCCGATCGACGCGGCGATGAGTATCGTCGACCTGATGCTGGCGGCCGGGCTGGCCAGCAGCAAAGGCGAAGCGCGCCGGCTGATCGACGGCGGCGGCGTGCGCGTCGATGGTGAGAAGGTCGAGGCATACGATACGACGGTCGGCCCTGAGCGCCCGGTGGTGGTTCAGGTTGGCCGGCGCAAGTTCGCGCGGGTGCGCGGGAAGTGACGGGGTGAGGGGGCGAGGGGTGACGGGGTGACAAAATGGCATCGAAGATCTCACCTTGTCATCTTGTCAGTGTTGCGTCCCGCTCATCCACGCCTTATCAAACCCGCCCGGCAGGAAGATCTTGCGTCTGCTATAATATCGATCATGGGATCGACACGTGACGTGCAGCGCCAGGTGTTTTTGTACGGCAGGCCCGGATGCCACTTATGCGAGGATGCGGCCGAGCTGCTGGAGCGATTGGCGCGCCGAATCCCGATCGCAATCGTCGAGGTCAATATCCTGGATGACGTCGATCTATACGAGCGCTGCAAGAATAGCATTCCCGTCGTGACGCTAGATGGCGGGCCAACCCTGGCCGCGCCCATTCGCGCCGCCGAGCTGGAGCGACTGCTGATCGAAGCATGATGATGCGACGAATGCTAGCACTTATACACGGCGGCGGACGTCGCTTTCTGGTATCGACGATAGACGGTAGACGGTGGACGATGCCATTATCGTCTATCGTCTACCGTCTATCGTCAGCACAACGAGCAACGGATTTCCGCCAAGCTGTAATAGGGCTGCTGGCGCTATCGCTGGCGGCCTGTGCAGGCGCACCCGGCGAGGCCGCGCCGACGGCGGGCCCTGCTGTGGCGCATACGATCGCCACCGACTCGAAGATTATAGGCGATTTGGGCCAGGCCGATATTCCCCAGGTCGGCCAGCTGGCGCCCGACTTCCAGTACACGATGCCGGACGGCAGCACCCACAAGCTGAGTGACCTGCGCGGCAAGAAGGTGGTGGTCAACTTCTGGGCCACCTGGTGCGGGCCGTGCCGCTCGGAGATGCCCGATCTTCAAAAGGCGCTGGGCGATTCGGGCGATTCGGTCGTCGTGCTGGGGGTAAACAAGGCCCAGGAGCTGAAGGAGATCGCGCCTTTCGCCGACGAGCTGCGGATCAGCTTCCCACTGATCGCTAATCAAGCGGGCGATATCGCCGGCCGCTATGCCGCGCAAAACTTGCCTACCAGCTACTTCATCAACAGCGACGGCACGATCGGGCTGAAGAAGACTGGCGTGATGAATTATAGTTTTATCAAGGCGCATCTGAATCAACTAAAATAGCGATTGGGGATTGGGAGATCCGGCTCCCGATCCCAATCGCTTATCACTAACTGGATTTACGCAGCCACCTGCTTAAAGACAGCTTTGCCTGCGGCAGCAAGGTACTTTTCATTTCATCTGTTTTTCGTTTTTTCGCTCACAGAGCGAAAAAACGAAAAACAAAAGAAGATAAAGTACCGCTCTGCCGAAGGGTCGAGGGGCAGGCTCAGAGCATTTGAGGATATAGGCGGCTCATCAATTCACAATGACAACACGATTGTCCCCCAGGAGCACCATCATGACCGACCCAACCAGCGACGATATTATCGCAATGGCCCGCGGCGAGATCGCTGATCGCAAGCTGAAGCGCGTCGAAGAGCGCAGCCTGCGTGAGCTGCCCTGGCGCTACGCCTTTATCGGCCTGGCGGCCACACTGCTGCTTGGGCTGCTGGCATGGCCGGGCGCACCGCTGGAGTGGAAGATGTTCGCGGTGGTTCACGGTGTCTGCGCGCAGGCACATACCGTGGATATGGCCGGGCTGCGGCTGCCGCTGTGCGCGCGCAACACCGGCATCTACGGCGGCTTCCTGGTCAGCACGCTCTACCTGCTGGCGCTGGGGCGTGGGCGCGCAGCCAAGCTGCCGCCCTGGCCGATTCTGATCACGCTGCTTGCTTTCGTGGCGATCATGGCGCTGGATGGCTTCAACTCCATGCTGGTCGATATGTTCTTGCCGCACCTCTACACGCCGCGCAACGAGCTGCGCACCCTCACCGGCATCGGCATGGGCGTGGCGATGGCGGTGCTGCTGTTCCTGATCCTCAACATCTCGCTGCGCAGCAATGCCAACACCCAGCAGCGGGTGATCGCAAACTGGCTGGAACTGGGCGGCGCGCTGCTGCTCAACCTGCTGGTGCTGGCCGCGATGTACGGCAACGTCGGGCTGATGTTCTGGCCGATCGCGATCAGCGCCTGGCTGGGAATCATTGGGGTGCTGTATGCCGTCAACATTCTGCTGGCGGCGCTGTTCATGGGCTACGAGGGCAAAGTATCGCGCGTGGCGCAGCTCGCCAAGCCGGCCACCGTGGCGCTGGTGTTCACGCTGATCGAGCTGGGCGCACTCTCGGCGGCGCGCTTCTGGCTAGAGGCGCAGGGGATGCTCGTCAACGTGTAGGCGTTAGTTGTCAGTTGTCGGTCGTCAGTAGCACAACTGACAACTGATGACTGTGCTAAATGTAGTACATGACCTCGCCGATGCGCCGGCGTTTGCGCTGCGCCAACTCCTCGAGCGTGATGCCGCCGAGATAGCGCTCCAGCGCGTCACGCGCGCCCGACCAGACTTCGCGGATGATATCGAGGTCGAGCGACTCCACTGCCGCGCCGCCATCGCGCCCGCCGTCGGCGGGCAGCAGCGGTCCCTCTAGCGCCACCACCACCTCGAGCAGTGAGATCTGAGATGGCGGGCGCGCCAGGCGATGCCCGCCCTGCGGCCCGCGCACGCTTTCGATCAGCCCGGCTTTGCGCAGCGAGATCAAAATCTGATTGAGATAGTTCTCGTCGATCCCCTGGCGCAAATGGATATCGTGACTCTGCACCGGGCCGGTGCCGTAGCGCTGCGCCAGGTCGAAAAGCGCGCGCAGGCCGTATTCACCTTTACTCGATATTCGCATGGCGTGTCGCATAGCGCATGCCACCTGTCGCATCTTGTGGTGCGACCTGCGGCCTGCCACCTGTAAGCCAATTAGCAGACGCTGCGCGCCTGGCCGGCGCCCAGGTGGCGCACGACAGTTTCCTGCAGCACATCCAGATCGATCGGTTTGGTCAGATATTCGGCGAAATCCTGGCTCAGGACGTGGCGTGCGTCGTGCTCGTCCATCCCGCTGATGGCGATCGCCGGCATGTCGGCACAGCCAGGCACGGCGCGCAGCGCGCGCAGCGCATCCGGGCCGTCGAGATCCGGCAAGTGCATGTCGATCATGAACAGGTGTGGCGGCGTGCCGCGGGCCAGCGCGACAGCCTCATCAGCCCGACCGGCAACGCCGACGAGGTAGCCCAGATCGCCCAGAAAGCGAGCGATCAGCTGCTGCATCAGCGGATTATCGTCCACCAGCAGGATGTCCACAGCTTTCTCCTTACCTGGCTGCGAATATGCTGTGGCCTATTGTACCACGCCGAGCGCGCTTTCTACGCGGCGAGTGGGGATAGGGGACTGGGGATTGGGAATGTGACTGTCGAACTCCCAATCCCCAGTCCCCTATCCCTAATATCTCACCTGGAAACGCGCTAAGACAAGGTTTCGCCTGGCAGCGATCAGCTTTACAGTTGGGGAGGTGCGGAGGGGGCACCCAGAGGGTACCCGGGCCCCTCCAAACCTCCCCAATGCTGGGGGTTTGGGGCGGATTCGCCGCCCCAAACCCCCACCCAAAA
>DATFXE010000244.1:0-2482 GCA_035258585.1 Roseiflexaceae bacterium
CCCCGCCCTCCATACCCCCATCCCAACCGACCGAGCATGTGCTCAAGGCACATATCATACCACGTTGTTCGGCCGCTCCAATCGGGTGCCGCCATCTTCTAGCCTGTCAGGATGTGTCGTGCCGGTTAGGGACCGCAGGCTCTATTTCGATATTCCGACGACAACATGGTGCTAGAGTAGACTTGCGTATTTATGTGAGATAATGCGACAAGCCGATCGGAATAGTTTGGGTATGGCCGACCTTTAAGACCCTCGCGCAGGTTGTGTAGTGGCATCAATCTATCTTCAGCAACATGCGGGAGAATGAGCGCCGGTGGCCGGACCGAAATGGTTTGAAGGGGAAGGTGTGTTATGCTAGAGCAGCAGGCGATCGCACATGGCGCTGGAGGTGAGGCGGCCGAGGCCACGGCGGCGCCCAACCCCGAGCTCGAAAGCCTGGCGACCAGCGTGGAACTGACGCTCGCCAGCGTCCTGCAAGGGATCGCGCTGGCCATCCTGGTGCCGAAGATCGTGGAGCTGATCACGGGCGGCGAACTGGCCAAGCTGCCGTATATTCCGGCCAGCCTGCTGCTGCTGTTCATGGTCTGGGTCGCCTTTATCGGCCACGCGCTCTCGTTCATCACCTGGCCGTTCGACCCACTGCACAACCTGCTGTATTTTCTGATCGTCAGCAGCGAAGCAGTGCTGCTCTTTTTCCTCGATAAGCCCGCGCAGTGGTTCTTATCACTGGTAGGCTTCGGGCTGGTGATGGGCTTCAGCTGCTGGTATAATCAGCGGCTGCTCAGGCGCAACGCGCCGCGCTACACCAGCGCGGCGGCTCGCCAGCTCTACACGCACATTATGAGCGAGCAGCGCAGCAGCCTGCGATTCATGGCCGGCTATTGCGGGCTGGGGATCATCGGCTTCGCCGGCCTGCAACTCCGCCCGGAGCTCGGGCTGTCGCAGGAGCTGGGCTGGGCGGTGACCGGCTTCGGCGCGATGGTGCTGCCGCTCATCCACGTGCTCTGGCAGGCGCGCGTGATGGCGCGCCGGGCGCGGCTGATCGAGCTGGCAAAATCGGACCCTGCGACATTGTGAGACGGAGATGATCATGCCCGATCTGCCGCCATTTCTGCTCCCCGACGGCCGGCCCGACTGGGAGGCGCTGTTTCAGATCTACGAGTTCGCGCAGTACCGCGCCTTTGCCGACGAGCTGACGCGCGACGAGGTCGATTTCATCGAGATGGCGCTGGATCTGCGCGAGGACGCGGCCGTGCTGGATATCGCCTGCGGCGGCGGCCGGCATGCGCTGGAGTTGGCACGGCGCGGCTACTCGACCGAAGGTGTGGACAGCAGCTCCACGCTCATCGCCTACGCCACCCGCTGCGCCTACGAGGCGGCAACCCGCGCCCGCTTCGTCCAGGGCGACATGCGCGCGCTGGAATACCAGCGGCAGTTCGACGCGGCGCTGGTGATGAACAGCAGCCTGGGCTTCTTCGAAGATGCGGTCAACCGCGCCACGCTGCGGCGGGTGGCGCAGGCGCTGGTGGATGGCGGCAAGCTGCTGCTGCAGTGCCTCAACCCCTACCAGATCGAGCGCTATCTCCAGAGCTTCCGCCACGGCTGGCACCAGATCGCCGGAGGCTACATGCTGCGCGAGGCGCGCTTCGATCCACGAACCGCGACGCTGCAGATCGACTATCGCTTCGTACATGCCGGCCAGGGGGTGGACGCGCGCCACCCTGGCGACCGCATCCGGCTGTACGGCTACCCCGAACTGGCGTCCATGCTGGAAGGCGCCGGGCTGCGGCCGATCGCGGTGTTCGGCGACGCGGTGACTCCGGCTGCGCCGTTCGAGGAGCAGAGCCTGTGGCAGGTGGTGGTGGCGACGAAGTCGGCCGATTGAGCGGGCTATTCGCCCGCGGCGCCGCGACTATTCCGAAGTTCGGCCGCAGGCGCAGTATACTATCCACGAGCACGAGCTCGGCAGTATTGGTAGGAGTTACGCGGTTGGGAGGTTTGGAGGGCTTTGCCCTCCAAAGAACTCCTCTTTCCGCCCACCCGTGACGGCTTTGCCGCCACGGGTGGGCGGAAATGAAGGTTCTCGGGGGCCACAGGCCCCGGGTACCCTCTGGGTGACCCGCGCTAAAACGCCAACTGCGTAAGTCCTAAAGTGGAATATAGAAAATGCTTCATGATGGAGGTATGCCAGAGCCGAGGTAGCGCTCGAGGCTGGATTTGCAGACCAAGCGCATTTCACACGGATGTTTAAAGCCACTTTTGGGCTGACGCCTGCGCGATACGGCGCGCTGAGAGCGCAAGACTATGCATGGCGCTGGTCGAGCCAGCATACCAACCGCTAAGACAAGGTTTCGCCTGGCAGCGATCAGCTTTACAGTTGGGGAGGTGCGGAGGGGGCACCCAGAGGGTACCCGGGCCCCTCCAAACCTCCCCAATGGTGGGGGTTTGGGGCGGATTCGCCGCCCCAAACCCCCACCCAAAA
>DATFXE010000245.1:0-3506 GCA_035258585.1 Roseiflexaceae bacterium
CGACATCAGCCTGATCGGCTTCGACGATATCGCGCCCGGAGCACAGGCCCGCCCGCCGCTCAGCACCGTCCACCGGCCGAACTATGAGATGGGCGTGGTCGCCATGCGCCGTCTCGACACGGTGATCACCGGCCAGTCGCTCATCCCAATGAAGCTGGTGTTGTATAACGATCTGTTGGTGCGCGAATCGACCGCGCCGCCACCCAAATAGCGTTATTTGCGTCATCAATCTGCTGCTATTGACGATAGACGATGGACGATAGACGATGGACGATTACAGCATCGTCTATCGTCCATCGTCTATCGTCGTTTGCTCGCACACTGAAGTGGAGAATCGCATGTCCTCGAAACACGCTCGCTGCTGGCCTATCCTGACGCGCTACGACCAGGATCACCTGGCGCGGATCGCCCTGCCGCTTGGCGGCATCGGCACCGGCACCGTCTCGCTGGGCGGGCGCGGCAACCTGCACGATTGGGAGATTGTGAATCGGCCGGCCAAGGGCTTCACACCGCCGAATTCCTTCTTTGCGCTCTGGACCCATCCTCAGGATGGCGCGACGGTCACACGGGCGCTCGAGGGCGCGCTCCATCCGCACTACGAAGGCTCGTCCGGCAGCACCGCGGCCAACCACGGCCTGCCGCGCTTCCGATCGTGCTCCTTTGCGGCCGCGTACCCCTTCGGCCAGGTGCTGCTGGCCGACCCGGATGTGCCGCTGGATGTGCGGATCGAGGCCTTCAACCCGCTCATCCCGGCCGATGCCGATAGCAGCAGCATTCCTGTGGCGATCCTGCGCTTCGTGCTATCCAACCCCAGCGCTCAACCGATCGCCGCCGCGGTCTGCGGCAGCGTGCAAAACTTTATCGGCATGGATGGCTCTTCCGGCGCGGCGAGCCGCAACGTCAACCGTTTTCGGCGCGCCGAAGGCGCCGTGCCGCTCCAGGGCCTGGCGCTGTCATCGGAAGGCGTCGATTTGGATGCCGAGCAGTTTGGGACTATGGCGCTGGCCACCACTGCCCGTGAAGGTGTCAGCTATCGCACCGCGTGGGCGCAGCTGAGCTGGGGCAACACACTGTTGGACTTCTGGGATGACTTCAGCGACGACGGCGAGCTGGAGCAGCGCGAACGCGGCGATGCCGACGCGCCGATAGCCTCGCTGGCGGCGAAAGTGATTATTCCCGCCTACGCGACCGAGGCAATCACTTTCCTGCTCAGCTGGCATTTCCCCAACCGCCAATCGTGGACTCCCGGCGGTAAAGGTGTTTGGCTTGGCATGGGCGCCTGCGAGAATGGCGCGCCGACGATCGGCAACTACTACGCCACGCGCTACAGCGACGCGTGGGATGCGGCGGCGCGAACCGCCGCCGCGCTGCCCGAGCTGGAGGAGCAGACGCTGCGCTTTGTCGAGGCTTTCTGCGCCAGCGACCTGCCCGAGGTGGTGAAAGAGGCCGCGCTCTACAATCTGAGCACGCTGCGCACGCAGACATGCTTTCGCACGCCCGACGGACGATTCTGGGGCTGGGAGGGCTGCCACGACCAGCACGGCTCGTGCTACGGCTCGTGTACGCATGTCTGGAACTACGAGCAGGCCACCGCGTTTCTGTTTGGCGATCTGGCCCGCTCGATGCGCGAGATCGAGTTCGCGCAGGCGACGCGCGACGACGGGCTGATGAACTTTCGGGTCCATCTGCCGCTCGAGCACGCGCTGGGCTGGGGCCTGGCCGCCGCCGACGGGCAGATGGGCTGTATCATGAAGATGTACCGCGACTGGCAGCTGGCCGGCGATGACCAGATGCTGCGCGAGCTGTGGCCGCGCGTGCGCGCCGCGCTGGAGTTCTGCTGGGTCCCTGGTGGCTGGGATGCCGATCGCGACGGCGTGATGGAGGGCTGTCAACACAACACCATGGATGTCGAGTACTACGGGCCAAACCCGCAGATGGGCTTCTGGTACCTGGGCGCGCTGCGCGCCGGCGAGGAGATGGCGCGCTATCTTGGCGAGGACGACTTCGCCGCGACGTGTCGTGACCTGTTCGAGCGCGGCGGCCGCTGGAGCGACCAGCACCTGTTCAACGGCGACTACTACGAGCACGAGATCCGCCCGCCAGGCGTTGGCGCCGCGATCGCGCCGGGGCTGCGCCACCACAGCATGGGCGCGAGCGATCTGAGCGACCCGGATCTCCAGTTGGGCGCGGGCTGCCTGGTCGACCAGCTGGTAGGCCAGTACATGGCGCATGTGTGCGGCCTGGGTTACCTGGCCGAGCCGGGGCGCATTCAGCGCACGCTCCAAAGCATCATGCGCTACAACTTCAAACCGTCGCTGTACGGCCACTTCAACCACATGCGCAGCTTCGCGCTGAACGACGAGTCGGCGCTGTTGATGGCCACCTACCCCAAGGGCCGGCGGCCCACCCGCCCATTCCCGTACTTCACCGAGGTGATGACCGGCTTCGAGTACAGCGCCGCCGTGCATATGCTCTACGAAGGACAGGTCGATGCCGGTCTGCGCTGCATCGGCGCCATCCGTGCGCGCTACGACGGCAAGCGCCGCAGCCCGTTCGACGAGGCCGAGTGTGGCCATCACTATGCCCGCGCCATGGCCAGTTGGGCGGCGGTGCTGGCGCTGAGCGGCTTCCATTACTCCGGCGTCGATCGGTCTATGACCTTTGCTGCTCCCGAGCAGCGCGTGCAGGCGTTCTGGTCAAATGGGTATGCGTGGGGTACTTGTACCCGCACTCCAGCGCCGGATGGCGCGGACGTCGAGCTGACTGTGCTGCATGGCACGTTGGCGCTACGCCGGCTTACAATTACTGGCGTTGGCGTGGCCGAGTTCGAGACACCGCGTGTGATCGGCGCCGGAGAGCGGCTGGCGGTGCGGGTGCTGCGGTGACTTCCCACATTTCCTCATACTATAGCACCCCCACCGGGCGCAGCGCGGATGGCCGCGGACGTACGCAGATAACTGGCTTGCACCCGTGTTCGTCCGCGTCCTATGTTTTTCTTGACCAACAGTGTGCCAGAAAAAAGGTTCTTGGAGGGCTTGCAGCCCTCGGGTACCCTCTGGGTGACCTCCCCGCAAAGGTACCTACCGTTTTATCTGTTCGCCCAGAGGGCACCCGGTTTTTTCGCTCGCAGAGCGAAAAAACGAAAAACAAAAAGAAGTCAATCAATCCCGTAAAGCGGCAACTCGCGCGGATGGCGCGGCGCTGCCGACAGAGGTGCAGCGGCCTGCCAATCCCATCCGGCGGCCTCCAGTTCTATGAGTGCGGCAAACCGTCCGCCGCGGCGCACAAGCTCCTCGGGCGGGCCTTCCTCTACGATCCGGCCGGCCTCCACGACGATGACCCGATCAGCCGCCCGGGCCGTGGTCAGCCGATGCGCGACGATGAGCACCGCTCGCCCCTGTCCCGCCACATCCGCGCGCAAGGTAGCCCACAAGGCCGCGTCGCTCGCGCTGTCGATCGCGGCGGTCGCCTCGTCCAGCAGCAGCACCGCCGGGTTCCAGACCAGC
>DATFXE010000246.1:0-23066 GCA_035258585.1 Roseiflexaceae bacterium
TATATAAGCATGCAGACGAAAGGTTAGAACCAATGAATACGCAATTTGCGCGGAGCGAAAGCGACAAAATGATTGCCGGTGTATGTGGTGGTATCGCACGCTATTTCAACGTCGATACGACAATCGTGCGCCTGCTGTTCGTCCTGTCGGTCTTCTTCGGGGGCGTAACCCCGCTCGTCTATGTGGTGCTGTGGCTGGTAATGCCCAGCGAAAACAAGAGTACAACGCAGTCGCCGGTTGTCCACTCACTACCCAATCATCCACGGCCAGTTGAAGAGTGGAAATACGATCCGTATACCGGTGAGAAAGTCGCGCGCTAGTACCTTATGGGCAGCAGCGACCAGCACACGCGTCGCACTCTCAGGCAGCACAATGCTGTCAACAAGAATTCTGCGACTAATTCTTTTTTGGGTCGAGGAGTGGAAGTTCGACCCATACACCGGCTCGCCGCTGCGCAAGTAACCTGCGATATCTGCTACTCCGAAGGTCGGGCGCGTTGGTTCGCGGTCCCACATGCTGCTGCTGGCAAACTCGCCAGGAGGGGGTGCGGGGGCCGCTGGCCCCCGAGACGTTTCTTTTTTGCACCTGGTTCGGGCGGCTTTGCTGCCCGAACCAGGTGCAAAGCCACATGCTTCTTGGAGGGCGAAGCCCTCCAAACCTCCCATCTGAGTAAGCCAGCAGTATCCCACATGGCCGCGAACCAACGCGCCCGACCTATTTTATATTGTGGCTGGGATAGGGGCGCATAGCCTCACATTTCTCGATACAAGCGGGCATATTGGACGCGGACGAACACAGACGAATGCAGACAAAAGCCATTTGTCCGCGTTCATCCGCGCCGCGCCCGCGCAGCGGGTTTGTCCATGTCCCACCCACTATAGCAAACCCCTGCGCTGAAAGCGCACCAGCACCATGTGATATACTTGGGTCAATTCCACCCACAGTTTGTCGCCATTAGAGGGGAATCACTATGCTGCGCGGCACCCTGCTGTATCTTGCTGAGCAGCCGGCGCTCAAGCGTGTGCTGGGCGGCTCGCTGGCGCGCCCGTTGGTACGCCGCTTTGTGGCCGGCGAGACGCTCAGCGAGGCGATCGAGAACGTTGGCAAGCTCAACGCCGCCGGCATGAGTGCCACGCTCGACTACCTGGGCGAGTCGGTCGCTACGGCCGCCGAGGCCGGCGCGGCCGCGATGCAGTATATCGCCATTCTCCACGGCATCGAGCGCGCCAGGTCCAACTGCAACGCATCGCTGAAGCTGACGCAGATGGGGTTGGATGTCGATCGGGCCCTGTGCCGGCGCAACGTCGAGCGGATCGTCGTACAGGCAGCCCAGTTCGATAACTTCATTCGCATCGATATGGAGGGGTCGGATTACACCCAGGTCACACTCGATATCTTCAAGGAGATCTTCGCCACGCGGAAGAATGTTGGCGTGGTGATCCAGGCTTATCTGTACCGCAGCGAGGCGGACATTCGCGAGCTGAACGCGATCGGGGCGCGCGTGCGGCTCTGCAAGGGCGCCTACAGCGAGCCGGCCACGGTCGCCTTCCCCGAAAAGGCCGACACGGACGCGAACTATGTCAAGCTCATGCAGATGCTGCTGAGCGAGGGCAACTACCCCGGCATCGCCACCCACGACGAGCGCATGATCGAGGCGACACGTGCATATGCTGCCAAGCAGGGCATCGCAGCCGACCGCTTCGAGTTCCAGATGCTGTATGGCATTCGGCGCGATCTCCAGGAGCAGCTCGTGCGCGATGGCTTCCGGATGCGCGTGTATGTGCCCTACGGCGAGGAATGGTATCCCTACATGGTCCGGCGCTTGGCCGAGCGGCCGGCGAATCTGCTGTTTGTGCTGGGCGGCGTGTTACGCGAGCGGCGAGGCCACAAATGAAAGCAGTCCAGATGGTCGGCGTGGGACAGCCGTTGCAGCTGCGAGAGATCCCACTGCCGGCGGTGGGCGAACGGGATATTCTCGTGCGCGTCCGCGCGGCCGGCATCTGCCATTCCGATGCCCATTATCGCGCCGGTCGGTCGCCGGTACGCCCGCTGCCCATGACGCTGGGCCACGAGATCGCCGGGGTCGTCGAGCAAGTCGGCCAGCAGGTCACGAGCGTGAAGGTGGGCGACCGCGTCTGCCTGCATTACAATGTCACCTGCGGCGATTGTTACTATTGTAGTACCGGCAACGAGCAATTCTGCCCGAATGTCCTGATGCTCGGCCATTACACCAGCGGCGGCTATGCCGAATACATCGCAGTTCCCGCGCGCAATGCGATCGCCCTGCCGGAGGAGATCCCGTTCGAGCAGGGCGCGACGCTGATGTGCGCCTCGGCGACTGCGTTCCACGCGCTGCGCAAATCGCGGCTCAAAGCCGGCGAGACGGCCGCGATCATTGGTGTGGGTGGCCTGGGCATGTCGGCTATCCAGCTCGCCAGAGCCTTCGGCGCATTGGAGGTGTTCGCTGTCGACATCAACGCAGGCAAGCTGCAACTAGCCGCGCAGTATGGCGCCATTCCGGTAAATGCTCGCGAGCTCGACCCGGTTGGCGAGATCCGCCGACTGACGGGCGGGAAGGGTGTCGATGTAGCGCTCGAATTGATTGGGCTGCCACAGACAATGCGACAGACGGTGCAGTGCCTTGGCGTTCTGGGCCGGGCGGTGATCGCCGGCATCGGCGATCGGCCGCTGGAGATCGATACCTATCGCGAGCTGCTTGGTAACGAAGCCGAGATCATCGGGTCGAACGATCACCTGCTCCAGGAGCTGCCGCTGCTGGTCGAGATGGCCCGGCGCAAAGTGCTCGACACATCGCGGATCGTGACGCGCGTAGTCCCGCTGGATGCCGACGCGATCAATGAGACACTCGACGCGCTGGAGCAATTCAGCAGCGATGTGCGCACGGTGATCGTACCGTAGATTAGTGACACGGGCATCATAAGCCCTGACCTGTAACAAAACGGCGGGACGCGCGATTTGGCATCCCGCCGCTGCCTCACCTCTATCTCGTAACCTCGGCACGAACCGCTCTGGCCGACTACGACAATAACCAAACCACCGGGTGCCCTTTGGGCGTCACAAAGACACCAAGATTCTTGAACTCTTGGTGTCTTTGTGACGCCCAAAGGGCACCCGGTGGTAAAGGATCTGTGCCAGAACCTTTCGGAAAATGCCCTACGGCAGCGCCGCCGAGGGATCGATCTTGTAGCTGTTGATGATCGTGTCGGTATCTTTGTTCAGCGCGTCGAACTGCTCGTCCGGCACCGCGGTGGTGAGAATCGAAAGCTTATCGCCGCGCTGCTCGATAAAGCTGTTGCCCAGCAGCTTGACCTTGGCCCCGCCCGATGCAGTGGCGGTGTAGCTCCAGACGATCAGCTGGCTGCCGTCGGATTGCTCTTTGGGATCGTCCATCCTAAAATCGGCTTCCGACTTGAACGAGTTGTTGAGAAATTTCTGGAGGAATGCGACCATCTGATCGCCCGACTGTTTTTCCTTCTGTTCGAGGATATCGACCACCAGCATCCCATTCTCGGTCGGGTCGGTCCAGAGCAGGATGGCCTCGCCCGGCTTGCTGTTATCTTGCAGCTTCCAGCTCTTCGGGACATCGATCGAGAACAGGCCGGTCTCGTAAGTGTAGGTTTCGAGATCGCCAAGCTCGACCTGCAAAACATTTGTGGCGGAGCCGCTGGCCGAGCCGTTCAGCGCGACCGAGCTATTGATCGTATATGACCCCAGGATCTTGTCCAGATCCGGCTGCAAGCGATCGAACTGTTCCTCGGGCACCACGAATGTAAACAGCGAGACTTTGTTGTCCTTCTGCTTGATAAAGCTGTTCGCCAGCAGCTGGGCCTTGACATTGCCGATGCCCTCGCCGGTATAGCTCCAGACGATCAGCTGGCTCGGGCCGGATTCCTGGGCCTCTTCCTGCACAAAATCCTGCTGCGAGCCAAAGGTCTTATCGAGGTAGTTCTTGAGGAATGTCCTCAAATCTTCCTTGGTCTGCTTTTGCTCCTGCTCGAAAATATCTACGACCATGAAAGCGTTCTCGTTCGGGTCGGTCCAGGTCACGATCGCCTCGGTAGGCTTGCTATTGTCCTTCAAAGTCCAGTTCGCCGGGACGTCGACCGTGAACAGGTCGTCCTTGTGCGTATAGGATTCGAGCTTGGCGATCTCCACATCCAGCAGCTTCTCATCGGAGCTAGCCGCGGCGGTCGGCTTCGGCTCGGCCGTCGGCTCCTCGGTCGGCTTCGGCTCGGCCGTCGGTTTCGGCTTGGCGGTTGGGCGCGGCGTCAGCGTGGGCTTGGCGGTCGGCTCGGGCGCAGCGGTTGGCGACTCAGCGGATGGGGCGCCGCCACAAGCGGCCAGGAGGGCCATGGTCAGGATCGCTGCGACCAGCATCTGGGGGCGACGTAGGGCTACCATTCTTCCTCCGATCGATAGAGAACCGATTACACATGGAGCAGTATCGCAGCACAGATCGCCGCCGGTTCGGGCTCTCGCCCGTATTTGCATCCAACAACGTACTTTCAGATATCACCACCGGCAGGGGCAAAGATATGCGCGCGGACACCACATATGCTAAACGATCGGTGTCAATAGATTCAACGCAGCTTCGATTGCGGATAGGTGACAAAATCGATCAGGAGCATTACAAATCGATAATTGGTTTGTGATCATACCATTTTGATTTGACAAAATATGCTGGCTGGCCTATAGTATCCAAATCCCCGTGTCAAGCACTTCCAGGAGCTGGTGGCAATGATGCTCCCACACACCAATGCCGGGTCCGGTACACGGCTGCACGATACGCGCTCCGCCCTGCTTTTACGCGCCGCGATGCGTGTGACGGCGCGCATCCGATCGGGGCATGTGGAGGTTTGCGGTGAGCGATGATCTCACATTAGCCACCAATTCAGCGGCGCCACACGCACGCAATCCGCGGCTATCGCTGGGCGGCCGGAGCTGGCTGGCGACACTGCTGCTGATGCTGCTGGTGGTGGCGGTCTGGGAAGGCGCCAAGGGGATCTTCGGCATATCAGATCAGAAACTCCCGCATGTGACAGCCATTTTGGGCGAATTCGGCACGCGCACTCGCGGCGGCGCCGGCCCGACTCTGGCCGTCACAATGCTTCAGAACGCGGGCGTCACCCTGGGCGAGGCGCTGCTAGGGTTTGGGCTAGGCGGGCTGCTTGGCTGCCTTCTGGCGGTAATCTTCTCCGCTTCGGGGCTGCTGGAACGCGGGCTGCTGCCCTTCGTCGTCGGCTCGCAAACCGTGCCGATCCTGGCGATCGCCCCGATGGTCGTTGTCGGCCTCGGCCAGCTCGGCGCGCCGGATTGGCTATCCAAGGCAGTGGTGGCGGCCTACCTGACCTTCTTCCCGGTGACGATCGGGATGCTGCGCGGCCTGCGCTCGGTCCCGACCGACGCGCTGGATCTGATGCGCTCGTACGCCGCGAGCGGGGGGCAGATATTCTGGAAGCTACGGCTGCCGGCCGCGCTACCCTACCTGTTTACCTCACTCAAAATCGCCGCCACCGCCAGCGTGATCGGCGCGATCGTGGCCGAGCTGCCGGCCGGCTCGAAGAGCGGCGTGGGCGTGGTGATCATCAATGCGGCGCAGTATTACAATTCGCGCCCGCCGGTGCTATATGCCGCGGTGCTGGTGGCCGGAGCGATCGGCCTGTTGTTCTACGGGCTGGTCGCGCTGGCCGAGCGGCTGATTGTTCGTGAAAGAAAGGCCGAGTAGAGCAATTGGGGATTTGCGATTAGGGATTGGGAGATCTGCCGATCCCAATCGCCAGTTCCCAATACCCGATCGCTATGAACGCACCAATCATCGCCATCGACCATGTGACCAAAACCTACGACAGCGGCGGTGGCGCTGTTACAGCGCTGCACGATGTCAGCCTGTCGATCGCTCAGGGCGAGTTCATTTCGCTGATCGGGCCGAGCGGCTGCGGGAAGAGTACGCTCATGCGGCTGATCGGCGATCTGGCCCAGCCCAGCTCAGGCAGCATTCAGGTCAAGGGCAAGACACCGCAGCGCGCCAGGCTCGACCGCGACTACGGTATCGTCTTCCAGGCGCCGGTGCTGTATGACTGGCGCACCGTGCATAAGAACGTCGAGCTGCCATTGGAGGTCATGGGCCGGTCGAGCGCGGAGCGCCGCGAGCGCTCGCGAGCGATGCTCGATCTGGTGGGCTTGCAGGATTTCGGCGACGCCTACCCCTGGCAGCTTTCCGGCGGCATGCAGCAACGTGTCTCGATCGCCCGCGCGCTGGCCTTTTCCCCCTCCATCCTGCTGATGGACGAGCCATTCGGCGCGCTGGACGAGATCACCCGCGAGCGCATGCAGGCCGAACTGCTGGCGATCTGGGGCGGCGCCGAAACCGACACAACCGTGATCTTCGTCACGCACAGCATCCCCGAGGCAGTGTTCCTATCCGATCGCGTGGTGGTAATGTCGCCGCGTCCGGGCCGGATCGAGTGGGTGGTGAATGTCGATTTGCCGCGCCCGCGCGATATCGCCACGCGCGAGTCGCCGCGCTTCTTCGCGCTCATCACCGAGGTGCGCGAGAGCCTGCGGGAGTCGTAGCATTATGGAAGAAGACGCTGTTTTGAGCAACGACCAACCACCAACCACCAAAGGCAGCCTTAGTCCTTCGTCCTTGGTCTATGGTCCTTCGTCCTCCTGGCTTCCGCCCGCCCTAACCTTCCTGCTCGTGCTGGCGCTGTGGGAGATCGTGGTGCGCGCATTCGGCGTGCCGCTGTACCTGCTACCCGCGCCTAGTGGCATCATCGAGACATTCCTTCAGCAGCCAGGCTACCTGCTGCGGATCGGCCTGTATACCTTTGGCGAGGCGCTGGCCGGCTTTGTGATCGGCTGCTCGCTGGGCGCGCTGCTCGCAGCCCTATGCGTGCGCTTCCGCAGCCTGGCCGACGGGCTGGTGCCCTTCTCGGTGGCCTCGAACGCGGTGCCGATCGTGGCGCTGTCTCCGCTACTGGGGGTCTGGCTCGGCAGCACGACACAAGCTTCGAAAATCGGCGTAGTGACGATCATGACCATGTTCCCTACGCTAATAAATGTCTACCGCGGCCTGACCAGCTCGAGCCCCGATGCGCTTCAGCTGATGCGATCCTACGCCGCGCGCCAGCGCGACATCTTTGTCAAGCTGCGGCTGCCGGCCGCGCTGCCCTACCTGTTCAATGCGCTGAAGATCTGCTCCACACTGAGCATGATCGGCGCAGTGGTGGCTGAGTTCTTCGGCGGCGCGCAGAACGCCCTGGGCGTCTACATCAAGAGCCAGGCCGGCATTCTGAAGCTGCGCGAGGCATGGTCGGGCATTCTGGTCGCCTGCCTGATCGGCATTCTGTTCTACTTGCTGATCGTCCTGGCCGAGCGGTTGCTGATGCCATGGCACGTTTCGTTCCGGCGCGATCAAGCATGATCGATAGAACAAAGAACAGCGAATAAAGACCAGACTAAGCTGAATTTGTTCTCTGTCGCTTGTTCGTTGTTCTCAACCGGCAATGATGCCTCCGGCAACGGGGCGTTCACGATACCCGAATCCTAGAACGCCGGTAGAGAATCCGCGAATGACGCGAATACTCGCGAATATATTTGGCTCATTCGCGCAGATTAGCGAGAATGAAGCGGATCGTCCGGCGAATACTCCACTGATGCTCTAGAAAGGAGGCCTGCCCAGGATCAGCTGATGAACCGTGATTCCGTTCGTCAGGCACGACGTGTTGTACTCACAAGGAGTAAGAAACCCATGCGAATTCACAAATTCCTCGGCGCTACCGTGAGTATGCTGCTGCTGAGCGTGCTGCTGGCCGCCTGTGGCGGCGCGGCACCAGCCGCCGCGCCGACTGCCGCACCGGCCGCGGAGCAGCCGACCGCCGCACCCGCGCCCACCGCTGCGCCCGCGCCCACCACCGCACCCGCTGCCGCGCCCACCGCCGCACCCGCTGCCGAGCCGACCGCTGCGCCCGCACCGACCGTAGCACCCGCTGCCGAGCCGACCGCCGCCCCAGCCGCTGGCGGCGCGGCCGACAAAGTGACGCTCCAGCTCAAGTGGGTCGCGCAGGCCCAGTTCGCCGGCTATTACGCCGCGCTCGACCAGGGCTTCTACAAGGCCGAGAACCTGGATGTGACCATCCGCCCCGGCGGCCCGGATATCGCTCCCGAGCAGGTCGTCGCCGGCAAGCAGGCCGAGTTCGGCCTCGACTGGCTGGCGAGCCTGCTGGCAGTGCGCGAACAGGGCACGCCGCTGGTCAATATCGCCCAGGTCTTCCGCTTGGCGGGCATGCGCGAGCTGTCCTGGAAGGAGAGCAACATCAACAGCCCGGCCGACTGGAAGGGCAAGAAGGTGGCGGTCTGGTTCTTCGGCAACGAGTATAATTTGCTGGCTACGCTGGCCAAGTATAAGCTCGACAAGGACAAAGACGTAACGATCGTCCAGCAGCCATTCGACATGAACTTGCTGCTGAACAAAGAGGTCGACGCCGCCGCAGCCATGACCTACAACGAGCTGTACCAGGTGCTGAGCGCCGGCCACAAAATCGATGAGCTGAATATCATCGACTACAACAAAGAGGGCACGGCGATGCCCGAGGATGGTATTTTTGTTCGCGAGGACTGGCTGCAGGACGCCAAGAACAAGGACATCGCCGCGCGCTTCCTGCGCGCCTCGTTCAAGGGCTGGGAATATTGCCGCGACAACGTCGATGCCTGCGTCGACATTGTGCTCAAGAACGACGTTTCGGGCGTGATGACCAAAGACGCCCAGAAGTGGCAGATGGTCGAGATCAACAAACTGGTCTGGGGCGACCCGCTTGATAAGAACGCCAAGATCGGCTATATGGAGCCAGATCTGTTCAAGCGCGGCGCCGAGACCGCCCTCAAGTTCGGCGTGATCAAGAAGCCGGCCGACGAGGCCGCCTACACACATGAGATCTGGGAGATGGCGACCAAGAAGTAGTTGGTAGGCAGTAGGCAGTAGGCAGTAGGCAGGGAGCGCAAACACCTGCCTCCTGCTTACTGCTTACTGCTTACCGCCGACGGGAGACTGACATGCAGTTCGGCATCACACTCAAACCCGACATGACTCCCGACCGCGCGGTGGCGCTGGCGCGGCAGGCCGAGCAGGCCGGGTTCGACTACGGCTGGCTGTTCGACTCACACGTGCTCTGGCTGGAGCCCTACCCACTGCTGACGATGATCGCGCAGAATACCACGCGTATGCGCTTGGGCACCTGTGTGACCAACCCGGCCTCGCGCGACCCGAGCGTGACGGCTAGCGTGCTGGCGACGCTGAACATCATCTCGGGCGGGCGGATGGACCTGGGGATCGGCCGCGGCGATAGCGCGCGGCGCGTGCTGGGCAAGAAGCCGACGACCCTGGCGCGGCTGGAGGAGTCGGTACGGATCATCAAAGATCTGGCCGAGGGCCGGCCGACCGACTACGACGGCGAGCAGATCCACATGGAGTGGGCTAAGGGTGAGCTGCCGGTCTGGATCGCCGGCTACGGCCCCAAGGCGCTGAGCCTGGCCGGACGCATCGCCGACGGCGTGATCCTCCAGTTCGCCGACCCGCATCTGATCAAATGGTGCCTCCAGTTCGTACACGAGGGCGCCGTGGCAGCCGGCCGCGACCCCAGCAGCATCCAGGCGATGGCCGCTACGGCGGTGTGGGTCTCCGATGACCTTACGACGGCGCGCGAGCATGTGCGCTGGTTTCCCGCGCTGGTCTCGAACCACGTGATCGATCTGGTCAATCGTTACGACTCGGCCGAGCTGCCGCCCGAGCTGACCGCCTATGTCCGCAATCGGGAAGGGTACGACTACCAACACCACGCCGAGGTCGGCAGCAGCAACGCGCAGTTCGTCTCGGATGAAGTGGTGGATCGCTTCTGCATCGTCGGCGCGGCCGATCAGCATCGCGAGAAGCTCCAGGTCCTGGCAGATGCCGGCGTCACGCAGTTCAACATCTACCTGATGAGCGGCGAGGAGGAGGCGACCCTGGATATTTATGGCCGGAAGATCGTGCCGGTGTTTAGGTCTGACAAGATGACAAGATGAGTATCTCTTTGTCAACTTGTCATCTTGTCAATTTACAGGAGTTACGCGGTCACCTACTCGGCGGGAGGTTTGGAGGGCCCGCCTACCCTCTGGGTGCCCATCCAAGATCTTTCTTTTTGGCCGGTGTCGGCCACGAATGTGGCCGACACCGGCCAAAAAGAGGAGTTTTCAGGGGCGGCTTCGCCGCCCCGAACCCACACCGCGTAAGTCCTGTCAATTTAGAGGCAGCATGCAGTTTCGCCTAAACAATGCCACGGTCGAGCTGATCCGCGGCGACATCGTCAACCAGGGCGTGGACGCGATTGTGAATGCGGCCAATAGCTCGCTGCTGGGCGGCGGGGGTGTGGACGGCGCGATCCATCGGGCGGCCGGGCCGGATCTGCTGGCCGAGTGCCGCACGCTTGGCCGCTGCCCAACCGGCGAGGCGCGGATCACGAAAGGCTATCGCCTCAAGGCGCACCATGTCATTCACGCCGTCGGCCCGGTCTATCAGCGGCGCGAGCAAGATGCCGAGCTGCTGGCGAGCGCCTACCGCAATAGCCTGCGGCTGGCCGCTGAAAATGGGCTGAAGTCGGTCGCATTTCCGGCGATCAGCACCGGCATCTATGGCTACCCGCTCGACCAGGCCGCGCCGATCGCGCTGCGGACGGTCAGGCAATACCTGGAGCAGCACCCGGAGATCGAGCTAGTGCGCTTCGTGCTGTGGGATGCGGCTGCTCTGCAAGCGTACGAGCAGGCGGCAAAGGCACTGTTTGCGGGCGCCGCGTAGAGCAGCGAATGACGGAGCATGAAAGCAATACAAGACATGCTTCGCGGCCGTCCATGAAGCGAGCGGGCAGATCGTGGGCGGCGGCGCGCTGTTCGTCGCCGAGAACGTCGGCGGGCTGTACCTCGACGGCGTGCGGCCCCAACATCGCCGATGTGGGCTTCATAAGGCGTTGATCGCAGCTCGTCTTGTCGAAGCCCAGCGCCGCGAGTGTACATTGGCGTGCTCTCATACGCAGGCGGCGCATTCCGCGCAGCATAGCATGGCGCAAACGGGGTTTGAGATCGCTCACGAACGGCTGAATTATATGCTGCCCAAATAATAATTGTAGATTGCAGATTGCAGATTGTAGATTGCGGCCAACCCAATCTGCAAGCTACAATCTACAATCTATAATTCGAGGAGGAACGCATGAGCACCCTGATTAAAGGCGGAACGATCGTCACAGCCAGCGAGACCTATGAGGCCGACGTGCTGATCGAGGGCGAAAAGGTCACTACGATCGGCCATGGGCTGTCGGGTGATACGACGATCGATGCGAGCGGTAAGTACGTGATTCCCGGCGGAATCGACGTCCATACCCATCTGGACATGCCGTTCGGCGGCACAGTCTCATCCGACGATTTCTTTACCGGCCACCAGGCGGCAGCTTTCGGCGGCACCACCATGCATATCGATTTCGCCATCCAGCCCAAGGGCGCGACCCTGCGCGAGACGCTCGATATCTGGCATGCCAAGGCCGAGGGCAAGGCGGCGGTGGACTACGGCTTCCACGTGGCGATCACCGACCTGCCCGACAAGATTATGCAGGAGATCAAGCAGTGCCCGGACTACGGCGTGACCAGCCTGAAGCTGTTCATGGCCTACAAGGGTGTGCTGCAAGTGGACGACGCGACGCTGTTCCGCGCGATGCAGCAGGCCGCCGAGCATGGGCTGCTGATCATGGTGCATGCCGAGAACGGCGACGCGATCGACATCCTGGTCAAGGAGGCGGTCGCCGCCGGCAACCTGGCGCCGAAGTACCACGCGCTGACTCGCCCGCCCGAGCTGGAAGCCGAGGCGACCTACCGTGCCATCCGCCTGGCCGAGGTGGCCGGCTCGCCGCTGTATGTGGTCCACCTGACCAACAATGGCGCGCTGGAGGCGGTGCGGCTGGCGCGGGCGCGCGGCCTCAGTAACCAAATCTTCGCCGAGACATGCGTGCAGTACTTCTTCTTCACCAAGGACGACCTGGCGCGGCCGGGATTCGAGGGCGCCAAGTGGGTCTGCTCGCCGCCGTACCGTGAGAAGAGCGACCAGGAGGCGCTGTGGGGCGGCGTGGCCGACAACTCGCTCCAGGTGATCTCGACTGACCACTGCCCGTTCTGGTTCGAGGGCGGCAAGGATGGCCGCACGCCCGGCAAGGAGCTCGGTCGCAGCAGCTTCGCCGCCATCCCGAACGGCTGCCCAGGTATCGAGGACCGCATGATGGTGCTGTATACCCATGGCGTGCGCGGCGGCCGCTTCTCGATCAACCGCTGGGTCGAGCTGTGCTGCACCAACCCGGCCAAGCTGTTCGGCGTCTACCCCCAGAAGGGCATCATCGCGCCCGGCGCCGACGCCGATATCGTCGTGTGGGACCCCGACAAGAGCTACACGATCAGCGCGGCCAAACAGCACCAGCGCACCGACTACAACCTGTACGAGGGCATGGAAGTGACCGGTGTGCCCAGCGTGGTGCTGTCGCGCGGGCGCGTGCTGGTGCAGGATGGCGAGTGGAGGGGCCAGCAGGGAGCCGGCAAGTTCATCAAGCGCAAGCGGTTCGGCGCCTGACGAACCAAGCGGTTCAGTGGGTGCACACCGGCGTAAATCAACCACGAGTTCTCACCACAACGAGTTTATCACCACCAAGACGCCAAGACACCAAGTTTGTATATCTTTGTGTCTTGGTGCCTTGGGGGATGACTATCATCACTTTATAGTTCGCAAAGCGAGCTGACGCAAATGTAGCGATGTAGCTAAGGAGGCACGAGCCCTATGACTCTCACAGACTATTCCCGCCAGGATATCCTGGACGTTTCACGCGAGACGACGCTCTACGAGTGGACCGCTCAGAGCGTCATGAAGCCCATGGTGATCGATCGCGCCGAGGGCATCTACTTCTGGGATGTCGACGGCAAGCGCTACATGGACTTCAACTCGCAGCTGATGTGCGTCAACATCGGCCATGGCGATAGGCGGGTGATCGAGGCGATCAAGGCTCAGATGGAGCAGGTCTGCTACGTCGCGCCGACGGCTGCGACCACCGCCATCCGCGCCGAGCTGGGTCGGCTGCTGCAAGAGATCACGCCCGGCAACCTCGCGAAGGCGTTCTTCACCAACGGCGGCGCCGAGGCGAATGAGAACGCGGTCAAGATCGCGCGCATGTATAGCGGGCGCCACAAGATCATGGCGCGCTACCGGGCCTACCACGGCGCCACCGCCGGCGCGATCACGCTCACCGGCGACCCGCGGCGCTGGGCGGCCGAGCCGGGCATGCCGGGCGTGGTGCGCTTCCCCGATTTCTACCCCTACCGGGCCGGCAAAGATATCGACGACGCCGAGTACACCGCCCAGCTGCTGAATGCTACCGAGGACATCATCCAGTTCGAGGGGCCGCATACGATCGCCGCGATGATGATCGAGACCGTGGTCGGCACCAACGGCCTTCTGATCCCCTCGGCCACGTACATCCGCGGGCTGCGCGAGCTGTGTACGAAGTATGGAATCCTGCTGATCTGCGACGAGGTGATGAGCGGGTTCGGCCGCACCGGCGAGTGGTTCGCCGTCGATCACTGGGGCGTGGTACCTGACTTGCTGACGATGGCCAAGGGCCTGACATCAGCCTACGTGCCGCTCGGCGCGACAATGGTGACCGACACGATCGCCGAGTATTTCGAGAACAATACGCTGTATGCCGGCCTGACCTATAACGCCCACTCGGTCGGCTGCGCGGCGGCGGTGGCCTGCATCAACGTCTACAAAGAAGACCATTTGATCGAGAACGCGCGCGCCATGGGCGAGATTTTGGCGGCCGAGCTGAACAAGCTGAAGGAGAAGCACCCCTCGGTCGGCGACGTGCGCGCGATCGGGCTGTTCAGCCTGCTAGAGCTGGTCAAGGACCGCGCGACGCGTGAGCCGCTGGTGCCCTACAACCCCAAGCCCAGTGAGATGGGCCCCATCCCGGCCTTCAACACCTTTTTGCGCGAGCACGGGCTGTTCACCTTCGTCCGCTGGAACACTTGCTTCGTCAACCCGCCGCTGTGTATCACCGAGCAGCAGCTGCGCGAGGGGCTGGCGATCATCGACAGCGGGCTCGACATTGTCGACCGCGCGATCGCCTGATGCAATACTGGGGAGTGTGGGGCGGGCATTGCCCGCCCCACACTCCCACCCGCCAGAGTCACGAGGAGCAAATCATGAAAACCTACCAAAACTTTATCGGCGGCGAGTGGGTCACATCGACCTCCAAGAAGCGCCTGCCGAACATCAACCCCGCCAACATCGACGACGTGCTGGGCGAGGTGCCGCTCTCGACCCGCGAGGAGGCCACCTTCGCGGCCGATATCGCGGCCAAGGCCTTCCGCGAGTGGCGGCGCGTGCCGGCGCCCAAGCGCGGCGCGATCGTCAGCCGTGCGGCCCAGATCATGATCGAGCGCAAGGAGGAGATCGCCCGAGCGCTCAGCCATGAAGAAGGCAAGTTGCTTTCCGAGGCGCGCGGCGAGATGCAGCGGACGATCAACATCATGGAGTTCTGCGGCTCGCATGGCCGGCGGCTCAACGGCGAGACCATCCCGCTCGAGCTGGCCGACAACTTTGGCTACACGATCAAACAGCCGCTCGGCGTCGCGGCGCTGATCACGCCCTGGAACTTCCCGGTCGCCATCCCAGTCTGGAAGATGGCGCCGGCGCTGGTGGCCGGCAACACAGTGGTCTTCAAGCCGGCCACGCTCACGCCCGAGACCGCCGCGCTGGTGGTGCGATGCTTCGCGGATGCCGGCCTGCCGGACGGCGTGCTCAACCTGATCTACGGTGGCGGCGGCGAGGTTGGCGGAGCACTGATCGACCACCCGGCCGTCAAGGCGGTCTCGTTCACCGGCTCGACCGAGGTCGGATTGAATGTCTACGAGCGGGCGGCGCGGCGCGGCATCCGCGCCCAATGCGAGATGGGCGGCAAGAACCCGGTGATCGTGCTGGAGGATGCCGACGTGGATCTGGCGGTGGCCGGGGTGGCCGCCGGCGCGTTCGGATCGACCGGCCAGCGCTGCACCGCCACCAGCCGCGTGATTCTGATGCACCCGGTGGCCGATGCCTTTTTGGAGAAGCTGGTCGGCATCGCCAGCAACATGCGCCTGGGCAATCCGCTCGAGGATGGCGTCGACATGGGGCCAAGCGTGGACGACAGCCAGATGCGGACCGTGCTGACGTACCTCGAAATCGGCAGGGCCGAGGGCGCCGAGCTGCTGTGCGGCGGCGATCGCGCCAGGGGCGGCGCGCTGGATAAGGGCTACTTCGTCCAGCCGACGATCTTCGACCGCGTGCGGCCCGAGATGCGGATCGCTCGGGAAGAGATCTTCGGCCCGGTGCTGTCGGTCATCCGCGTTGAGAGCTTCGAGGAGGCGATGGCTGCGGCGAACGACTCGCCGTTTGGGCTGACGTCGAGCATCTACACCCGCGATGCCAGCCGCATGTTCCGCTACATCGACGAGATCGAGACCGGCATGACACACGTCAACTCGCCCACGCTGGGCGGCGAGGCGCAGCTGCCGTTTGGCGGCATGAAGGCCACCGGTGTCGGCCCGCGCGAGCAGGGCAGCGAAGTGTTCGATTTCTACACCGAGACCAAGGTGGTGTATATCGACTACACTGGCGCAAAGCGCGAGGGCAAGCTATACTAGAGCAGTCGCCAGTCATCCAAAGGGTATCCGGTAGCCAGTAGAATCCGCATTTCCTGAGTCATCCAAGATTCCAATGGTGGCTGCGAGGGCGTAGGAATGCGCTGTAGCGCATTCCTACGCCCTCGCAGCCACAACAATAAACCGCCCCGCACGACCGCCGGGTTCGGTGAGCTGCCCACAGCCACACGACACGTAACCCAAACCCAATGCCGAAAACACCGTTTGTACATGTCGAGATGGCGCATGAAAAAGGTGGCGCGACGGCGCCTCTGCTCTCGCAGCTAGGTGAGGACGGGACGATCCGGCAATCGAACGGAGGGGGCAATGCTTGACACACTGCTCGCCGTATCCCCTCGCGATAATGACTCGCTGACACTCCGGCGAGGACACGCGTTGGCGCTGCTTATGCTCCTGTTTATCGCGGTTGTCGGCGCGTTGGGATGCCTCGACCTGATTATGCACGATCTGCCGGCGCTGAACAACAGCCTGGTGGGATTGGCGCTCTTCACGCTGGTATATGCGCTCAATCGCAACGGGTATGTTCGATTCGCCGTGCTGCTGCTGCTGTGCGGCGGCGCACTGCTGGCGGTGAATGCGGCGGTCGTCGTTGGTTCGCCCGTGCCTACGGTCTATTTTCTGTCTCTCACGATCATTGTCGCGGCCGCATTCGGCCCGCCCTCCACACCACTGCTCTGGGCGATGGTGCTGTCGAGCGTGCCGTTCGGCATTAATCTGCTCTTGTATCATTCGCCGCTGGCTTCTACAGCCCTCATCCCGCTGCCCAATGGGGCGACGATGCCCTCGCTTTTCGCGCAGGAGCTGTTCGCGATTGCCCTGTACTGGATGCTGGCAGGCACCGCGTATTTCAGCAGTCGCCTGCTCAAACAGCTGCTCGATGAGAGCCGCGCGGCCACCGAACGCAAGCGCGCCGAGGCAGCGCTACGCCAATCCGAAGCGCGCTTCGCCAAAGTGTTTCACATCAGCCCGGTGGCGATCAGTATCAGCAGGCTCGCCGATAACTATTTCATCGACGTAAATGACAGTTTTCTCCAGCTCATGGGGTATGGGCGTGACGAGGTGGCCGACCACACGGCGATCGAGCTCAACTTGTGGGGCCAGCCGGGCGACCACGCGCAGATCGCCGAAATCGCTCGTCGCCAGGGGTCGATCCGCGATCTGGAGAGCTCGTTTCGCACCCGCTCGGGCGAAGTGCGCGACGGTCTATCATCGATCGATCTGATCGAGCTCGACGGCGAGACGTGCCTGCTCTCCACGCTGATCGATATCACCGAGCGCAAGCGCGCCGAAGCAGCCCTACGCGATAGCGAAGAACGCTACCGCCTGATCGCCGAGCACTCACGCGATTTGATCATGCTGCTGGATAGCGAGGGCCGCGTGCTCTACGCCAGCCCATCTCACCAGCGTGTGCTTGGCTATGCCCCGATCGAACTGATTGGCCAAGAAGCCCTCAACTTAGTACATCCAGATGACCGCGATGTGATAGCCCGTGAATGGGCCAAGCTGGCCACCGAAGACCATATCCAGGCCACCGTGCGCGCCCGGCATGCCAACGGCGACTGGCTCTGGATAGAGATATCCAGCTCCATGCTCGACCAAAGCAGTTCACTCAACGTATCACGCGATATCACCGAGCGCAAGCGGCTGGAAGCTCAGCTGCTGCAGGCCCAGAAGATGGAGATGATCGGGCGGTTGGCCGGCGGCGTTGCGCACGACTTCAACAACCTGCTGACGGCGATCACCGGCTACGCCGACCTGGCAATCGAAGAGCTTGCGCCGGCCAACCCGGTGCGCGGCGACATCCAGGAGCTGCGCAGAGCCGCCGATCGAGCCACCAGCCTGACCCACCAGTTGCTCACTTTCGCGCGCAAGCAGCGCATCGAGCCACGCGTGGTCGACCTCAACCAGCTCATCCGCGATATGCAAGAGTTCATCCGCCGCCTGATCGGCGAACACATCGAGTTGATTACCCTGCCGGCGCCCGACCTCGGCAGCGTTCAGGCCGATATCAACCAGATCGAGCAGGTGATCATCAATCTGGTGGTCAACGCGCGCGATGCCATGCCCCAGGGCGGCCGGCTGGTGATCGAGACGTCAAATGTTGTGCTCGATGCGCAGCAAATAGCCAGACGCATCGATGTCCTGGCCGGCCACTACGTCCTGCTGACGGTCAGCGATACGGGTGTCGGCATGGATGCAGCGGTCAAGGAGCACCTCTTCGAACCTTTCTTCACCACCAAAGCGCCCGGCAAGGGCACCGGGCTGGGGTTGGCGACATGCTACGGGATCGTCAGGCAGCATGGCGGTATTATTTTGCCCTATAGCGAGCCGGGTCACGGAACGATCATGAATATCTACCTGCCGCGCGTCGACGCGCCGGCCGATCCGCGGCTCGAAGCCGCTGCGCGCACCACTCCACGCGGCGACGAGACGATCCTGTTGGTAGAAGATGAACCGGCCGTGCGCGCGCTGGTGGCGCGGGTGCTGCGCGCCCAGGGCTATACCGTGCTGGAGGCCGGCGATGGCCTGGAGGCGCTGCAGGTCGCCGAGCAGGCCGAGGACACGCGCATCGATCTGTTGCTGACCGATGTGGTCATGCCGCGCATGGGCGGCAGCGCGTTGGCCGAGCAACTAAGCGCCATTCGCCCCGGCATCAAAGTGCTGTTCGCATCCGGCTACACCGAGGATGTTATGCGGCTTGGCAGCCAGTTGGTTGGCAGCACACAGTTTCTGCATAAGCCGTTCTCGCCCGCGGCGCTGGCGCAAAAGGTGCGCAGTATCCTTGACACCTAGTGCGCTTTCGGCGAAGGGGTTAGGAGTTGGGAATAGGGGGATGGTTTTGCTGATACCCAACAGCATCTGCCGTCAGTCAACCTGCTGGTAGTGGGGGCGTGTTTGGGCCGCTGCGCGGCCCAAACCCGCAGACTACCAACTCCCCGGCCGCAGCGCCGGCTCAGCGACGGCTGCCGGCTCGCGCGCGGGAGCAGGCCCGGTCAGCGCCGCCGCGGCGGCAAGCACCAGCGCGATCCAGACCAGATCGGCTGTCAGCAGGTGGACGATCTGCATGAAGATCGGCGCCAGCAGCGCGACATTCACCACGCCGATCAGCAGCTGCACACCGAAGAGCCCGCCGAGCACCCAGGACAGCCGCAGCGTGGCCACGCCCGGCCGCCATACCGCCGCCAGCCGCCCGGCGACAACCGAGTAGATGCCAACCAACACCGCCAGAATCGGGTGGATCACGCGCAGCTGGATCAGGAAATGCGAGCCCGCTGAGAAGTCGGCTTGCAGCCCGTGGGCCAGCGACTCTGAGGGAAATAGCGTGTCGCCCAGCGCCGTGATTGCGCCGCTCGCGCCGACCGCTAACACGCCGAGCAGCCCCACGGCGAAGATCCAGCTAAGCAGGCCCTGCCCGCGCAGCCGCGGCGCCGCCCCGCCCGAGGCCCACCAGGCGGTCAGCGCCATCCCCGCGAGCATCAGGAAGGTATTCGCCAGGTGAATGCTGCCGACTAGCGCTCGGCCGACCGAATCGTTGTCGGCTGTCAGCCCCAGCCGCACCTGCAGCGCGCCGACCATCCCCTCGATCAGGATAAAGATCAGCGACAGCGCCGCTCCCAGCCGGGCTGGATGCCGCTTTGGAAGAGCGCGGAAGGCCCCGATCGCCAGCCCGATCACCAGCAGTCCGGCCAGGCTGGTGGTCAATCGATGCGAAAACTCAATCATCGTTGCCAGCCGTGGCGCCAGCGGGACGACCTGGCCATTGCACAGCGGCCAGTGGCTGCCACATCCAGCGCCCGAGCCGGAGGCGCGCACATAGGCGCCCCACAGGATCACCGCCATATTATAGGCCAGCACACCCCAGGCATAGATCGCGAAACGGCCGAGCTTCATGTCGCACCAGCTTTCCAGGTCGTAGGAGTAGTGCGTACATAATATCACAAGTCATAGGGTTAGGCCTTACGCAGTTGGCGTTTTAGCGGGGGCCACCCAGAGGGTACCCGGGACCGCTGGCCCCCGAGAACCTTCTTTTTCCACCCACCTGTGGCGGCAATGCCGCCACAGGTGGGTGGAAAAAGAAAGGGGTTCTTTGGAGGGCTTTGCCCTCCAAACCTCCCAACCGCGTAACTCCTAAGGGTATAGGGGACAGGATATAGGGGACAGGATATATGCTGCATATTGCTAGCTGTTGCCTGTTCCCTATCTCCTATTCCCTATTCGGTTTCGCGCTCGGCCAGCGCTTCGAGCCACGCTTGCGGCGGTTGGGCGCGCCAATCGCGCAGAAAGACACCGGTCGCGTGGCCGCCGACGCTGAAATCGGCTTCGGGCAGACGCTGGAACAGAATCTGGTCACCCGCTGGTCTCCACAGGTCGGCTTGGGCAAAGCAATGGAATGAGTACGCCAGCCCCGGCGTGGTCAGAACATAGCGTGTGGCGGCGACGAAGATCATCCCCTGAGTGGGCGAGATCGCCTGGTAGGAGTCGCGATCCATCCAGAACCTGTCTATCGCCGCGAACTGCCCATCTTCGAGCGGCGGCTGGGATTGCACCCAGCTCCAGATTGTGGCGGCGCCAGGGTCGGCCTCGATCAGATCGCGGTCGTCTGAGCGCAAGGCGATGAAGCAGTTGAAGCCGGTCACCACCCCGTCGCCATCGCGGAAGACCGTCACACCCTCGGGCTGGCGCTGGAACCAGCGTGCGGCGAGCGCGGCCGACTGCTCGCCCTCGTGCTTGCGCACCATCTCGATGAGTGCCGGCCAGTCGGTCGCGCGGGGCGTATCCTCCAGCAGCCCGCCGATATCATTCCAGCTGAAGGCCGACCGAATCAGCGGATTATCGTGCAGGAAGATCAGATCGAGCAGCGCGACATACTGTTCGTGGCCGTGGGCGTGCGCGAACTCGTTCATGTAGAAGCCGCGCGCGCGCCGGTGCAGCTCGTGATGCCATGGTGGGTTGCGCCACTTCAGGTCGGCTGCCAGCGCCTCGCGCGCCAGGTCGTGCGGGAAGATGCCGCGCGGTCCGGCTGACACGAACGACAGATCGCGCAGCCACTCGAACAGCTCGCGCGCCTCGTCCACCGCGAGCATGGCCGCCAGCAGCGGCTCGCTGGTCACGCGTACCTGCGAGCAGGCCTCCAGCGCGGCGCGGTGGGCCACGCTCGGCGCGCCGGCCACGAATCGTTCCAGCAGCACGCGCACGATATCGGGTGAGGCTGCGCCATCGAAGTTCATGCTGGGCCGTTGGATCAGCACCTCGACCGCCAGTGAGAGCGCCAGTGGGTAACCGTGCGTAAAGCGCAGCACCGCCTCACGCTGCTCGGGTGCGACATTACGGCGCTGGAGGTAGTCGGAGGCCTCGGCCTCGCTCAGATTGCCAAGTTGGAGCGCGTGCGTGATCTCCTGCCAGCCCGGGTCGATCAACCAGCCCGCCGAGGGTGGTTTGCGGCCCGCCAGCACCACCATGGCCCTGGCCGGAAGCAGTGGTAGAAACTGGTCGCGCAGCCAGCTATCGAGCGGCGTCAGTAGCTCATAGGTATCCATCAGCAGCACATGCCGCTCGGGCAGAGCCTCGAGCGGATTCTCGGCGCCGGTCAGCTCGCGCAGCGTATTGAACACGCCGTCGGGCGTAGGCTGAATATTGCGCCCGTCCAGCGTTAACGCCGGGACGTCTGCCTCCGCACACAGCCGCGCGAACTCCGTCAGCAGCGTCGTCTTACCCACGCCGCCAGGGCCATAGATGTGCAGCACCGCGAATGGCGGCTCGTCCTCGGCCAAGGCGTCGGCGAACAGCGCTAGCTCATCCCTGCGGCCAACGAAGCTGCGCCGGCGCGCTGAGGCCAGCCGCGCACCCAATCGAGCGGCGCCGGAGGAAGGCTGCGCGGGACGGGATGCGGGTGGCAGCGGCGCCCCTGGCGAGCGCGCCGCACGCTCGATCGTGCCTTCGGCGATCGCTTGATACAACGCAGTGGTCTCGACATCCGGCTCGACGCCCAGCTCGCGCTCGAGCACATCGCGGCAGATCCGGTACTGTGCCAGCGCAGTGGCGCGATCGCCGGCCTGATAGTGCAGCCGCATCAGCGCGCGGTGGAAGCGTTCCTGCAGCGGGTCGGCGGCCGTGGCTCGGCGGGCGTGACCAAGCGCCTGATCCCAGGCGCCCGCGGCGGCATAGCCTTCGATCAGCTGATCGAGCACATTCAGCCAGCGCTGCTGCCACCGCTCGCGCTCCAGCCGCAGCCACTCGTCGTAGCCCTCGCTGTCGCGCACGCTGAAGCCATCCAGAAAAGTGCCGCGATACAGCCCGGCGGCCTGCTCGAGGCGCTGCATTCGCTCGGCCGAGCCACCCTCGCGACCCGCGCGCCCGAGCTGGGCCGAATGAGAGGCGCTCTGAAACTCATGCAGATCGACCCAGACGTCGGTAGAGGCCTGCCATGCCAGCGTGTCGCCCTCGGCGCGCAGTGGGAAGATCGGCAGCGACTGGCGCAACCGTGTCAGCACAGTGCTCAGGCTGTTGCGGCCCTCACGCTCGCCGCTCTCCTCCCACAGCAGCGCGATGATCTGGCCGCGCGCAAAGCTGCGATCGGCCTCCGCCGCCAGGTAACACAATAGCGCCTGGGCCTTCTGAGAAGGCAGGTAGATCTCATGAGCGTCGTCGAGGACCGCCGGCGCCCCTAACAGTCGCAGCCTAAGCATTGCCGGTGCCTCCTTCGCCTCGGATACGCGGCACGGACAAATTCATGTATTGAGTTTGGAATAGCATAGGACGCTTACAATTATAACATGTTATGTTTCGTATCACGCCGTGCATTTGGATGCAGCGACTTCGCGCGATCGTTGATATCAGGGAGCGAGTAGGGGGAATCACGGGGCGTCCTTTGGAGGGAGATGGTATATAGGAATGAGCACTGTTTTGCCGCCGTGGCCATGCACGCGGATCAGGTCGTCAAGCGAGCCATACAGCGCGGTCGAGGTAACACCGAGCGCGTTGGTCGTCGCGCTCCAGTGGAGCACCGCCGTACCATCGCTGAACTCGACAACTTCCGCGACGATTCCGGTGCCGGAGTTGCCGGTTTCGTCCTCATTGCGCAGCATCTCATAGATGCGCATGATCGGCTGGCCGGATTCATTCACGGGCATCGCCTTTCCTCCCAATAGCTTTATGGAAGAGCGGTTTTCACAATCTATTAGACTATCAGAAGCGTGCGCGAATCCGATTGGTCGACTCCTGCTGGGATCACCGCATTACTGATACGTGCATTAATACAGAATATCATTCCCTGGGGAGGTCTG
>DATFXE010000247.1:0-9182 GCA_035258585.1 Roseiflexaceae bacterium
CTTTGGGTCTCCTGTGTCAAACTCGCTCTCCCGAGGCATGTTGCGAACGGTCACATATTCATTCTAACACACTACGACGAGTAAGCATGCGCGATGGATGCAATCTGCGGCCATTTTGCCGCCCAGGGCTGGGCCTCCTCAAGCTGCGCGGCGACTTGGATCAGCAGGTCTTCGCGACCATAGTCGGCTACCAACTGGATGCCGATCGGTAGATTTTGTGCGTTCCAATATAACGGCAGAGAAATAGCTGGCTGGCCGGTGATGCTGTAGGGCATTGCAAACAATCCGAATACCCGCCCCTGCTGCTCCAGAGTTAGCTCGGCGATCGTTGGCGGCGGCTGCTGCATAGTGGGCGTGACGAGCAGATCGAATCCAGCCGCGCACCACTCGGGGACACGCATTACTCCGGCGATCAGGCGGTTTAGGGCAGCATGTACCTGCACCGCGCTGAAGCTGCGGCCCTGCTCCGCGCGTGCCCAGATCTGCGGCTCGACATCTCCAGGGCCGATCGCATGGCCGGTGCGCTCGCTCCAGGCATCCAACCGCGCCGCCAGGCCGCTGGCCGAGATGATCCCCAGCGCGGCGCCAAGGCCGGTCGGCCCGGTCAGCGCGGGTGGGAAGGATTCCTCGACGCTGTGGCCAAGCGACTCGAGCAGGCGCCCGGTCGCTTCGACGGCGGCCACACAGTCGGCGCCGACCGGCTCTTCGAGGATGAGATCGCGGACGAGCAGCCCGACCCGCAGCTGGGGTGGGCGGGCGCTCACCTCGTCTAGGTACGGGCGCCGTGGCGGGGGCGCGACGAAGAGATCGCCGGGCATTGGGCCGGCGACCAGATCGAGGATGGCCGCGGTGTCGCGCACCGAGCGCGTGAGCACGTGCTCGACGATATTTCCGAGCAGCCCCGCGCTGCGCGCTGGCCCCAGCGACGTTCGACCGCGCGAGGGCTTCAGCCCGACCAGGCCACATGCGCTGGCCGGTATGCGGATGGAGCCGGTACCGTCGTTAGCATGCGCCACTGGGGTCAGCCCGGCCGCCACCGCGGCGGCCGACCCGCCGCTCGAGCCGCCGGGCGAGCGGCTGAGATCCCAGGGATTGCGCGTGGGCCCAAAAGCTACCGAGTCAGTGGTCGCCTGCGCGGCCAGCTCGGGCAGGTTGGTTTTGCCCAGGAAGACGAACCCGGCGGCGCGCAGCCTGGTCGCCAAATAGGTATCGGTGTCCTCCCGCCAGCCGAGATCGCGCAGGAAGCGCATGCCTTCGTAATACGGATCGCCGGCTGTGTAGCACAGAAAATCCTTCAGCAGCATGGGTACGCCGCGAAATGGCCCGGCCGGCAACGTGGGCGATACGGCTTGGGCGCGGGCTCGGTCAAACAATGGTGTGATCACCGCGTTGAGCGCGGGGTTGATGCGTTCGATGCGCGCGATGGCCGCGTCAATCAGCTCCAGCGGCTGAACTTCGCCGCGATGCACCAGCTCGGCCTGTCCGGTTGCATCCAGAGTAACGAACGGATCGGACATGGCGCGTTCCTTTCCTGGCCGTGGATCATTCGGCTATCATAAACTATCGTACTATCGGCAATCGCATGTGCGAAAATTGCGAAACTGTCACGTTGTTGATTATAGCGTGGCAATCACGCATCTTGTAGGGGCTGGAGCGGTGTGTTATACTTTACACATCCGGTCGTCAACGTAGTATTCACGAGGCAGTAGATTGGGCGCCGAACAACCTGTGGTGCTTCGCGAGGCGCATACCATCGTAGCCGAGCAGCTGGCCCGGCTACGTGCCCTCGCCGAGGACACCCGGCGGAATGGCGCGGTGCTGGGAGTTGCGTTGCGCCAGGCCGAGCGGCAGCTCGACGAGGCGCTTATGCAGCAGCGCTCGGCTGTGCAGTGGCGCGCGCCGGCTGCGAAGGGGGTTGCGGCGCACGTGGCCGACATGCGCGCCAAATATGACGCGCTGAACGCAGAGAACCGGGCCAACCAGCACGCGCTCAAGCAGCTGGAGCAGCTCATCCGCCAGATCGAGATGAGCAGCGGCGCGCTGACCAGCCCCGATGAGAGCAGCAACGCCGACCCATGGGTGCTGGCGCTGCGTGCGCAGATCATCCAGGGCCGCGAAGAGGAGCGTGTCCGCCTGGCGCGCGAGGTCCATGATGGCCCGGCGCAGGTGCTGGCAAACTCGCTGATGATACTGGAGAGTTGCTACACACTCGCGCAGCAATCGGGCACTGATAAGCTCATCACTATGCTCGATCGTATGCGCGCTGCGACCAAGGATGGCGTGCACGAGGTCCGGCGCTTCATCGCCGATTTGCGGCCGGGCGCGCTGGACGAGCATGGGCTGGCCGCCGCGCTAGGCGACTATATTCGTGGCTATATCAACGCCTATGATGCTCGGGTGACGCTGGATGCCGAGCCGCTGCCGCGGCTGCCGCGCGAATCCGAGATCGTGCTGTATCGCATTGTCCAGGAAGCCTTGCAGAACGCGCATAAGTACGCCCGCGGCGCTCAGGTGGCGGTCCGATTGGTACGGCAAGATAGCAAGCTGCGGCTGTCGATCCGCGACGATGGCCCCGGCTTCGACCCGCACGAGGTTGCGCGGCGGGCTGGGCGCAGCAACTGGGGCCTGATGAGCATGCGCGAGCGGGCCGAATTGATCGGGGCGCGCTTCAGCGTGGCGTCAAGCCCAGGGCATGGGACCGAGGTGACGGTCATCTTACCGCTGGAATGAAATTGTAGATTGCAGATTGCAGATTGTAGATTGCGATCCGCTCACCCTACAATCTACAATCTACAATATGCAATTGAGGGATGTTATGGCTCTGAGAATTCGCGTGCTGATCATCGACGACCATCCTCTGTTCCGGCAGGGCATCCGCTGGAGCCTAGAGGAGGTGGCCGATATGGAAGTGGTAGGCGAAGCCGAGAACGGCCAGGAGGCGATCAAGCTTGCCGAGCGTCTCATGCCCGACGTTGTTCTGGTCGATATCAACCTGCCTGGCCTGAATGGCCTGGAGGTTGCGCGGGTGATCAAGCGGCGCGACCCGCGGATCGGTATGATCGTCTTGAGTGTGTACGAGGACGACGATCAGCTGTTTCAGGCGATCAAGGTCGGCGCTGCGGCCTACTCGTCGAAAGACGTGCATCCCAAGGATCTGTTGAGCATGATCCGCGAGGTGGCGCGGGGCCGCTATTTGATCAACGAGAGCGTGCTGGCCAAACCGCACGTCGCCACGCGCGTGCTGCACCAGTTTCGCGAGCTGGCCTCGACCGAAGATGAGCAGACGTCGGCGCTGTTCGCCCCGCTGACCTCACGCGAGATCGAAATCCTTGATTGCATTGCGCGCGGACTTTCGAATAAAGAGATCGCCAACGAGCTGTCGATCAGCGGCCAGACGGTGAAGAACCACATTACCTCGATCCTCTCGAAGCTCCAGGTCAACGACCGCACCATGGCGGTGATCTACGCCATCCAGAAGGGCTGGATCAAGATGGGCTACGACGGCAGCGGCCAGAGCCAGCAGGTGGCAAGTTAAGAATTCACAAGAGTCATCCCGGCTTTTCCAAACGGATGTTTGGGCATTGTGATGCAGCCTGCCTCATATGGTTGCCGGTGCAGTATTCCAATATGCCACTCGCAGGTGCTCGTTGGGGGTCGTTGCGCGGCCCCCAACGAGCACCTGCGACCGCTTTATTTTCTGGCTGCGCGGGCGTGGGAATGCGCTGCGGCGCATTCCCACGCCCGCGCAGCCACCGTGTTGAACACGGGATGACTCATGTTAGCTTTTCCTCAGGTACCACCTCTCGATATTCCCCAAATACATGGGCGTATTCAGATTCACCGGCCCATCCAGCGTGGTCACTCGCGGGCTGAGCGCCACTGGAATGCGATCGGCCCACAGAAACAGGTATGGCCGTTGTTCGACGATCCGCTGCTGGGCTAGGCGGATGGCGTTCAGGCGCTCTGCCGGGTCGTACAGCTGGCGCGCGGCGGCGGCCTGATTATCGTAGGCCGGGTCGCTGAAGCCGCCGATGTTCAGCACTGGCCGCGTGTCTACCACGCCCTGATTGATCTGGCTGGAATGGAACAGCGCGAAGTCGTCAGGGTCGTAGAAGGAATAGTCGGCGAAGTTCCGATCGCCCGCGCCATTCGACCAGCTGCCGAGCAGCAGGTCGAAATCGTAGGGCGGGGCGTACTTCGATTTGATCACGGTCTCGAAATCGGCGCGCTGCACCACGATCTGCATCCCAATTTGCCGGGCAGCCTGGGCGATGCTCTCGGCCGCTCGGACGCGCCGCTGGTCGTCGCCGCGCACATACAGCTGGGCCGTGAGCGTGATGGCGCCCTGCTGGCGGACGGTGCCGCCATCCGGCTGTTTCCAGCCGGCCTCGTCCAGCAGTGTTCGCGCGCGATCGAGATCGACGGTGGCAGTAGGCGCAGGCACCACATCGGCCCATGATCCAGGCGCGATACTGGTGGCAATCGGCGCACCCTGCCCGCCGGTCGCGTCGCGCACGAGCTTCGGCAAGTCAACCGCGTCGGCCAGTGCCGCACGCACTCGCGCGTCGGCGAAGGGCCGGCCGGTGCGGGTGTTGAAGGCCATGAAGTAGTAGCCGTTCTCGGGATACGCGCCGGCCTGGATGCCCGGTAGGGTCTGCGAGATAGTGGCGCCGGCGCTCCAGGGCAGCTCGGCCAGCAGCAGCCGGCCATCCTTGAGCGCGGCTGTCGCCACTTGTGCGTCGCCGACCAACAGGGCCACCCGGTCGAGCAGTGGCTCGCCGCGGAAGAAGCGCTTGTTCGCCAGGAGCGTGATCGAGGCACCCGACTGGCGATCCGCGAGCTGGAACGGCCCGGTGCCGATGGGTGCGGTCCAGAAGTCGAGCGTGGCGATATCCTTGCCGATCAGCAGGTGCTTGGGCAGAATCGGCACCGCCAGGTCGGCGAAGATCGGCGCGTAACGCTCGGTCAGCGAGATCACCAGCGTGCTGCCGGTAGGCGCCTCGACCTGGGCGATCTTGTGGATGTCGGTCAGCAGCGCGGTGGTGGGCGAAAGCTCGCGCAGCGCGCTGAGCGTGTAGGCCGCATCCTCGGCGCTGAACGGCTTGCCGTCGTGCCAGGTGACATCGGAGCGCAGTGTGAAGGTGATCAGCCGGCCGTCCTGCGAGGCATCCCAGCCGGTCGCCAGGTCGGGCTGGGGCTGGAGTTTGGCGTCGAGGCGGGTCAGGCCGTTGTACAGCAGCGATGTGATCTGCTCTTCGCCGCGCGAGCGCGGCTGCCAGGGGCGCAGGTCGGGCACGTCGGCCGCAAGGCGAATGGTCAGATTGCCGCCGCGCGGCAGCGGCGTGGGTGTGGGCGGGGCCGGCGTAGGCGTGGGCGGGGGTGCCGGGTCGAGCGCGCAGCCCGCCAGCAGGGCGAGAGTCAACACCGCAAGGGCGACGCTCGCCAGAAAAAGGCGTCGAGACGGGATGTAGTTCATAGCGGCGGATTATACCATGCCGTTCAATACGCCACCACACACCCATCCTTGCGCTTGTCCGACCCGCCGCGGCGCACGCCGTTTTCATCCACGACGATGATCTGCCCGCCGCCGAAGTTGACCGGCACGACCGCAGGATCGACGAGAGTGTGGCCGAGCGCGGCCAGCGCCCGCACGGTTTCCGGTGCGACGCCGCGCTCCAGCCCGACGCTATCCCGATCGATATACGGGTCGACCACCCTGAAGCGCGGGGCGTCGAGCGCCTCCTGAGGGTTCATACCGAAGTCGATCAAATTCACCAGCATCTGCACATGGCCCTGTGGCTGCATGAAATCGCCCATCACCCCGAAACTGCTCCACAGCGCATCGCCGCGCAGCGCCATGCAGGGGATGATCGTGTGATACGGCCGCTTGCCCGGCGCGATGCAGTTGCGGTGCGCCGGGTCGAGCACGAATCCGGCGCCGCGGTTCTGCAGCGCGATACCAGTATCGCCGGCCACCACGCCCGACCCGAAACCGGAGAACAGGCTATTGATGAACGATACCGCATTGCCGGCCTCGTCCACCACCGTTAGGTAGACCGTATCGTGGCTGGACGGCAGCGCGCCGGGCGCCACAACACGCTGCGCCCGATCGGGGCCGATCAGCGCGCGCCGGGCGGCGGTATGCTGCTCCGACAGCAGCATCTCGATCGGCACGTCGGCGTGGGCCGGGTCGGCGATGTAGGTGGCCGCGTCGGCGAAGGCCAGCCGCATGGCCTCGATCTCAAGGTGCAGCGCCTCGGCCGAGCCGGGCGCGAGCGCGGCCATATCGAAGCCGGCCAGAATGTTCAGCCCCAGCAGCGCCGTCAGTCCCTGGCCGTTGGGCGGGCACTCGTAGACGGTATAGCCGCGATACTGCGTGCTGATCGGCGTCTCCCAGGTCGAGTGGTGTGTGGCGAAGTCCTGGAGCGACAGAAAGCCGCCATATTGATCGGATGTGCGCACGATCGCCTCGGCGATAGGCCCGTTGTAGAAGGCATCGCGCCCGCCCTCGGCGATCTGGCGCAGGGTGTGGGCCAGGTTGGGCTGGCGGAAGATCTCGCCCGGCCGCGGCGCGCGGCGCCCGTCGATCAGGTAGGTGCGCGCCGCGTCGGGGTGGGCTTGCAGCCGTGGCTCGGCGCGCCACCAGGCGGCGGCGATGATCTCGCTGACCGGGAAGCCCTGCTCAGCATACGCGATCGCCGGCGCCAGCACCTGCGCGAGCGACATGGTGCCGTGCCGCTGGAGCAGCGCCGCCCATGCGTCGACGGCACCCGGCACCGTCACCGGCAGCATCCCGTCGGACGGCACCCGATCCAGCCCGCGCTCCGCGAAGATCTGCGGCGAGATCGCGCGCGGGGCGCGCCCGCTGCCATTCAGCGCGCTGACCTTGCGGGACGCGGCGTCATAGATCAGAGCAAAGGCATCGCCGCCGATGCCGGTGCTCATCGGCTCGACCACATTCAGCGCCGCAGCGACTGCCACAGCCGCGTCGGCGGCGTTACCGCCCGCCAGCAGGATACGCAGGCCGGCCTGGGCGGCCAGCGGCTGGCTGGTTGCAACCATCCCATGCCGGCTCATCACCACCGAGCGGCGCGATGGGTAGCGATCGCCGGTGATCGAAAAGGGTAGCTCCCGGTTCACGATCATCTCCTTTTCAAATGTTCGTGCTTTGTAGGGTTGCTGTGTGCGGCAACCGCACAAACCTCAATAACACGAGTTACGCGCTGGTGATGAACAGACTGTTATTTGCGCTGTCCTGAATCGCTTTGCTATAATAGGCGAAATCATCAAGCAGAGCAATTCTACATATGTAATACCAAACTGACGTATGCATTTTTTATGCTCGACGGAAGACGGGAGACGGAAGACCGCCGTATTCGTCCTCCGTCGCCTGCCCTGAGCGGAGCCGAAGGGTCCGTCGCCCGTGTGATGAGCATGTCGGATGTTCAAGCGGAATTGGTATGACGTATGGCCCAGGCGCGGCTCTACGCGCATGAAGGGAGCACGAATATGCCAACATTCCAGGGCTACAAACTCACCCCACAAGTCGTCAAACAGCGGCGCCCGTTCGGCGTGGCGGTGCTGGCGACGATCGGCGTGCTGGGCAGCCTGGCGGGGCTGGTGATATCGCTGGTGCGATTGTTGGGGCTGCTGCGTGCGAGCGCCGGGCCGAGCCTGCAGCTTGCAGCGATCGCCAGCTTGCTGGTGCTGGCGCTGGTCGTCCTGTGGATCAATTGGGGCGTCTGGGAGCTGATCGGCTGGGCCTGGTGGGCCAATATTCTGTTGACCCTGGTATCGATCGGCGCACTGATCGTCGCATTGCGCTGGGCCCAGCCGATTAGCGCTGCGCTGGCAAAGCTGCTGCCGATGATGATCGAGCGCCAGGTTCAGACACTCGCGCTGGTCGGGCTGCTCGCGCTGCTGGTTTATCACTTGATTGCTGTCGTTCTCTTGCTCGGATCTCACGCCGCCTTTGGCGTTGGGGTTAAGGACGAGCGTCCGCTCTGGGAGCGCATGCAGCGCCGGTAATGTGATTGCTATACGCTCCGCTTTTCCTAGACGATAGACGCTGGACGATGGACGATACACCGTCTAGTGTCTGTCGTCTATGGTCGGAAATCGGAGTGGAATTACGACGGTCGGCACTACCCCACGAGCGGCCGCAAAGCCTCCCCCAGCTGGTCGACGGCGCCCCACTCGCGGTCGGTGTCGCCGTAGATCAGTGTCACGATACCCTCGAAATTGGCTGTCTCGATCAACTCCACGCAGCGCGCGAAGTCGCTTGCTTCGATCTGTGCATCTGGCGTGTAGCGGGCCTTGAAATGGATCGACGACGCGCGCGGCAGCAGCCGGCCTAGGGTTGCGTACTTGTCCGGCCCCTCGGCGTTGCCAATATCGGCGCATAGCCCGACTGCCCCTTCACAGCGATCCAGGATGGCGAGCAGCGCCTGTGGATCGAGCCCAGTGGCGTGCCAGTTCTCGGTGATCGTCTTTACCCCGCGCTGACTCGCATAATCCGCCAGCTCGCGCAGGTTCTGCGCGCTCAGCTGGATGACCTCAGGCGTGGGCGGCTGCATCCCCGCGACCACGCGCACGTGCCCCGCGCCAAGCTCCGCCGCAGCGTCGATCCAGCCGCGGATGGTCTGAAGCTCGGCGGCGCGCTGCTCCGGGTCCGGCGCGGTGATATCGCCGGTGTCGATCAGTATACTATAGGCCTCGACATCGGCGGCGCGGCATGCCTCCCTCAGCCTGGCCAGGTACGCCGGGGCGGTGCTGGGCAAGTGGAAATGACAGATCTCGAGTGCCCGGATGCCGCGCCGGGCGATCTGAGCTGGCAGGTCGAGCAGATCCAGCGCGCTCTGGAGTTGCCCGTGGAGCGTCCATGTCGAGATGGCAAGACGGCGCATAGCGTTTCTCCTCTGGGTCAGGCGCGAATGAATCCGCACCTGCTCGTCCGACATTCATTGCTGGTTCGCCTGACGACAGACGATCGACCATAGACGATACGGCCATCGTCTATTGTCCATCGTCAGGACTGGGAAGGGATTTCTGCGGACATGTGCTAAAAGCGGCGTCCGCATCCGGCCCGCGCGCCAGCTGCACCTCCAAGAACTCGCGCAGCGCGCGCGCCGCCGGCGCCAGGGCGCGATCCTCGCGCGAGACCAGCGCCATGGTGCGGTGGA
>DATFXE010000248.1:0-12261 GCA_035258585.1 Roseiflexaceae bacterium
CGAGTCGCGATCGGCCTGCGAGTAGGCGACGACGGCGCGCACGCCCAGTTCCTGGCAGGCGCGCACGATACGGACGGCGATCTCGCCGCGGTTGGCGATAAGAACTTTTTCAAACATCTTATTGACCACCGACCACCGACCATCGACCACTCGCCGGCGACCGCAATGTTCTTATCGGTCGTCGGTCGTCGGTCGTCGGTCGTCGTCAGTGCATCACCATCCCCCCATCCACGGTGATCGTCTCGCCCGTGATATATGAGGCGGCGTCGGAGGCCAGAAAGCAAACCAAGTTGGCGACATCCTGTGGCGCGCCCAGGCGGCCGAGCGGAATGTTTTCGAGGATGGCGGTGCGGATCTGCTCGCTCAGCACGCCAGTCAGCTCGGTTTCGATATAGCCGGGCGCGACGGCGTTGACGGTGATGCCGCGCGAGGCCATCTCTCGTGCGGTGGATTTGGTGAAGCCGATGATCCCGGCTTTGGCAGCGGCGTAGTTCGATTGCCCGGCGTTGCCCATAAGGCCGACCACCGAGGTAATGTTGATGATCCGCCCACCGCGCGCTTTGGTCATCGGGCGCAGCGCCGCCTTGGTGCAGAGGAAGACGCCGCGCAAATTGGTGTCGATCACGGCGTCGAAGTCATCTTCTTTCATACGCAGCAGCAGCGTGTCGCGGGTGATACCGGCGTTGTTCACCAGAATATCGATCTTGCCGCAGCGATCGAGCACCGCCTTGAACAGCCGCTCGACCTCCTCGGATTGGCTGATGTCGGCCTGGATGGCCAGCGCCTGTCCGTCGTTGGCCGCGATCTCGTGCACGATCCCGTCGGCCGCGGCCGTATTGCCTTTGTAGTTGACTACCACGGTGGCGCCGGCCCCGGCCAGAGTACTAGCGATCGCGCGCCCGATCCCGCGCGATCCCCCAGTGATGAGCGCGACCTTGTCTTTCAGGCTGAGCTGCATATTTTCTCCAGTCGGCAGTCGGCAGTCGGCAGTAAGCAGTAATCGCATACGACTGGCGACTGCCTACCGCTAGCTGCCGACTGGCTATTTCTCGGACATCTGATACAGCGTCTCGCCGTCGATCAGCACGATCGGCCGCCCTTTGGCGGATTTGGCGGCGCTGGGCATGAATTCGGTCGAGGCGATCACCAGGCCTTTGCGGCAGCTCTCGCGCTTCATTTCCTGGTTCAGGCTCTCGATCGTGCCGGTGCCGACCTTGTCGGCGACGCTGAGGCGCATGTGGTAGAGCTCTTCCTCATGCTCCATCCACAGGTCGAGATGCTTATCTTTGTCGATGAAGCGATAATCTTTGAAGGTAAAGCCCTGCTTCTTGAAGACACTGCTGACGTACGAGCCGAGCTGCGGCAGCGACAGCCCGCGGATATCGTCGGCGCCGCGGATCACGCCCGGCTTCTGGAGCCGGCCGCCGCGCGAGTCGATCTCGTCGCGGGTTTTGCGATTGCGCTCCTCAGTCCGGCCGGCCATGCTGGTGCCGAAGGTGCAGAAGGCGATCAGCGAAAAGGCGGTGAATCCGGCCAGCTGGGCCCAGACATTCAGGAGCGTGAACGCGCTCGCGGCCGGGCCGAGGCTATTCTGCATGGCGTTGCCAAGCGGCGTCAGGAAGATCAGTATCGCCAGTACCAGCGCGCCGACTACCCCCCCGATCAGGCCGGTCATGAAGCCGTGTAAGGAGTAATGGCCTTTCACGCGCCGGCCGAGCAGCAGCCCGGTGCCCACTGGCACAATGCCCGCGATGATCGAGAGCGCAGACCCCTGCAGAAACGACAGCGACATCAGCACGCCGCTGAGCACGCCAAAGAGCAGCACATCACGCCACTGCAGCTCGCGCAGTCCGGTGCTCAGCTCTTGCCGCAGCTGCCCTAGTCGCCCTATTGGCCGCGCGCTCGCTGCATGCGATTGTGCGGGCGCAGCATCCTGATCGCGATTCTTGCTGGCTGGCTCGTGTGCCTCAGCCTCTGGTGGATCGCGTTGCTCCGACACGTCAACTCCCATCTCTATCTCCATTTTCTGGTGGGGCTCTGGGGGCGGGCAAAGCCCGCCCCCAGAGCAGATTTTTCTGGTGGTGGTGCTGGCGGCGAAGCCCGCCAGCACCACCACCAGAAAAGGCATTAGGAAGAGCTGCGCCCTTCCTTACCTACCCCACTGAGCTCACCTGGGGAGGTGTATCTCCCCAGTCGAAAGTCAGTCATGTTCTAATAATTCGTCCACAGCCTCGCGCAGCTTGCCGATGTCGGCAAATGAGCGATAGACCGAGGCGAAGCGGATATAGGCAACCTCGTCCAGATCGCGCAGGTGGCGCATAACCATGTCGCCGATCGCCGACGAAGGAACTTCCTGCTCGTCCAGCGCCATCAGCGCCGCCTCGACATCGTTGGCGAAGGCATCGAGCTGCTGCGCCGAGACAGGCCGGCGGTAACAGGCCGTACGCACGCCGCGCATCATCTTCTCGCGGTCGTACGGCTCGCGCTCGCCGTTCTTCTTGACCACGGTCAGGCTGACCGACTCGACCCGCTCGTAAGTCGTGAAGCGCTTACCGCAATTCGCGCACTTGCGCCGCCGCCTGATCGACTCGCCGCTGTTGAGCTTGCGCGTGTCGATCACATCACTATCTGGATATTGGCAAAATGGACAACGCATAGCAATGCTACCGAACGTGGCGCATGACGAGATGGCCCAGGACGCGTGTTCGGCATTATAGCATAGGCGTGTGCGCGCGCCAAACGGGGATACGAGACAAGAGACCGGAGACGAGAGACAGGAGAATGATGTGTATCTCCGGTCTCTTGTCTGCTGTTTCCCAAGCTTGCGCTTGAGACCAGCACACTCACATCTGAGCAGTCAGCCCTTGCAAATATGTTGTCCAGCACCATAGCAAATACGCTGCCGCGGTGTTGCGCGCGATGCCCAGGGGTTGGGCGCTCTGCCCGCCCTCGAAGCACAGTGTACTGACGATCAATCGGCCGGTGCCCCAGGCGATCTCCGCCGCATATTCGTGCAGCCGCATCGTGCGCGCGTCGAGCCGGCGAAAGATTGGCCACCAGGGCTGCACGCATGCCGACAGATCGAGGGCGCAGTCGGTCGCGCAGCCGAAGAACTGCATGCCCATCGCATCGTCGAGCGGGAAGTCGCGCCAGGCCGGATGTGGCGCCGCCAGCCGGATCGACTCACGCCAGAACGGCAGCTCGGCGGTCGGCAGCGGCCCCGGCGGCCCGTGGCTGCCCTGCAACAGCAGCGCTCGCCCGCCGCGCTCGACAAACGCCCGCAGCTCCGGTGTCCAGGCGGTGGCGATCACGATCGACGACTGACGACCGACCCTTCGACGTCGCTCAGGGCAGGCGACCGACGACCTGAGCATATCGCGATGGTCGCTTGTCAGTGTTCGGTGGTCAACTCTCGGTGCGATCCGCGGCAGGTCGCGCAGCCGCCCGCTCGGATCGAGCAGCACGACATCGCGCGCACCGCGCCAGATGTTGGCTGGAAACAGCCAAAGCGGCCACTCGTTTGCGCTGCGCTCCGTACCAATCTGCGCTGCGGCTGTCAGCGTGATCTGGTGCGGCCGATCGACGGCCGGCGCGACGAACTCGGCCACGCCCAGCTCGCGCAGGCTGCCAGGCGCCAGTGCAAAGGATGTCTCAAACACGCCGGACGCGAACGGCTGCTCGTCGGCGAACGCGGCGCTCCAGGCCACACGCGGCGCGCCGGTATCGGCGGCGTAGTGTGAGGTGACCAGGTGGGCGCGTACAGTTGCGCCGGAAGGGTGGCTCCAGGTGTCCCACGGCGCTGCGCGGTCGCCGCCGCCCTCCCAGTCGCGCCGGCGATCCCAGCCTAGTAGCAGCACCAGATCCTGGTTGAAGGCCCGAAACTCGGCCGGCGCGAACTTCAGTCGGTCGGTTGCATCCCACATGCCGGCGCTGCTGATTGGCGTATCGGCCTCACCAGTCACCACATAGCCGGAGACCTCGCGGTAGAGCCGCACCAGCTCGAGCGTCTGCTTGCGGTGTAATACCCCCTGGCGCTCCGAGATGTGCTCCAGCTCGGCGCCGCGCTCCCACAGGCCGCTCTCGCGCAGCCGCCGCTCGTGCTTGCCAAGCTCATAGATCCAGCGCGCGCCCTGCGGATTCTGCTCCGGGTCGTCGGTGGCCCACCAGGGCTGTCGAGGTGAGGGGGTGAGGGGGCGAGCGGGTGACGGGGTGAGTTCTTCGCTTTTGCACGGCCCCTCGCCCGCTCGCCCGCTCGCCCCCTCACCCAATCGCCGCAGATCTCGAAAGGTATCGTAGTCGCAAAATTCGCCGAACACCCAGGGCTGCTCGGGCCGCCAGCGCGGGGCGAAGTGATCGAGCAGGCCGCGCAGAAACTGGAGCTCGGCGTAGAAATGGTAATCGTAGAACTCGGCGAACTCGTTCAGCAGGCCGCCGTAGACCTCGCCCGAGCCGCTGTTGTCGCGCACCAGCGCGTCGTTGGCGTCGGCCTTGACGATCGCGTACAGCGCGGCCAGCAATTCGGCGTCGACCGTTCGGTTCAGTTCGCAGCCAAGCGTGTAGAGGATCACCGCCGGATGGTGGCGGGCCTGTCGCATCAAGCGTTCGTACTCGATCGGCGCCTGGGCACGGAAGAACGTACTGGTTCGCGGGATCCACATCGGCAGCTCGACCCACAGCAGCATCCCCAGCTCGTCGGCCAGGTCGAAGTAGTATTGCGGCGGGAACCACAGGCACAGCTTGACGCCGTTGTAGCCGAGCTGCTTGAGCCGTGCGAAATCGGCGCGGACGCGCTCCGGGCCGGGGTTGCTGTGCAGCGCCTCGGGATACCAGCCCCACGAGAGCGCCATGCGCGGGTAGATCGGTCGCTCGTTCAGCAGTAGCGTGGCGCCTTCGGCACGCAGCGAGCGCAGCCCAAAACGCATGACCCGCTCGTCGCCATCTGCTAGGTGCAGCCGAGCCTCGTACAGCGCCGGGCTGATGGGCGACCATGGTCGCGGGTCGTGTAGTATCATCTCAAGCGTAAGAGGCGGGACGGGCTTAGAAGACTCCGGCGGACGATGGACCCTTCGACTACGCCCTTCGACAAGCGCAGGGGGGACCTCAGGGCAGGCGATAGACGATGGACGATGGCTCAGTTTATCGTCTATCGCCCATCGTCTATCGTCCTCCCTGAGGTTAGCATGACCCTGGTAAATGAGTTGCCGATCGGGGTCGCGAATCTCGATCGAGACCGCGCCGGGCGCCGAGAGCGCGGCGGCGATGGTGACGCGCCCATCGGCAGCGCCGCGAATGAGTACATCCTCAAAGATCGTCGCACCAGTAGCGTACAGCGTGACATCCTGCCAGATTCCGCCAAAGATATGTCCCCAGACATACGGCAGAAAGCCGGAGAGAGTCTCGCGCAGCGGGAAGCGGCCCGGCAGCGATGCGGAGTCGGGACCGGCGGTTAAGCCGGCCGGCTTCTCCACGCGCAGCAGCAACTCGGATGTCACGGCCGGTTGCGCTGCGCCGCTGATCTCGATCTCGAAGCCATCCCAAAGCCCGGTGTGAGCGCCAAGCAGTTGGCCGTTCACGAAGATCTCGCAGTGGTAGCTCACCCCGCCGAAGCGCAGCCAGATCCGCCTGCCGGCCCACTCCGCGGGTATCTCGAAGGATGTGCGGTACCAGGCGGGGCCTGAGCGATCGTTGCGGATGCCGGCCTGCTCCCAGCAGCCGGGCACGCCGATCGGTCGCCATGCGCGCTCCTCGTCCAGGCGGAAGTCCCAGGCCCCAGAAAGAGATATCTGGCCCATTGCTCTCCTGTCAGGATCGCTTGGTTGCCGGCTCGAATCCCGCGACGGCCCAGAATAGCGCTAGTAGCATGCACACTCCAAAGCTGGCGAATACGTTCACGAACGCCAGTGCAAAGGCCAGAAGATACGATATTGGCCCAAACAGAAAGCTGCGCGAGATCGCCGCTACCTGTTCGTCGGTAACTGTATGTGCGAGCAAGCGGTTGCGATGCGCGGCATAGCGCCAGAATGCGTAGAATGAAAACGCCAGGAGGACAAAGGTGCCGGTGTAGATCGCGCAGGCGACTGTCGCGGCTGGCCGCTCCAGGTACTCTGCCAACAGCGCGGTCGGGAACGGGATGGTCGTGACGACCAACAGGAGCAGTCCGTTGAGAAAGAGGAAGCGCGAGTCGGATCGCCTGATGATCGTGAACAGGCGGTGGTGATTGACCCAGACGATCAGAATCGTCGTAAAGCTGACCAGATAGGCAAGGTACGATGGCCAGCGGCGCAGCAGCGCCGACCACAGCTCAACGTTTGTCGCTTCCTCGGCCAGTTGCGGCACTTTGAGTTCCAGCACCAGCAGCGTGACGGCGATCGCGAAGACGCCGTCGCTGAAGGCCTCAATCCGGCCGGTCCCTTTTTCTTCGACAAGCGGAGCGGTCATGGAAACCTCGTTGTGGTCGTTAGGTTACGCCGACGATTATACGGTACACCGCAATGTATTGGCAATGGTGCTATTCCAATGGCAAACTCGCCAGCTGGGGGTTGCGGGAGCCGCAGGCCACCCAAGAAGTTTCTTTTTTGCACCTGGTTCGGGCGGCTTTGCCGCCCGAACCAGGTGCAAAAACCAATTCTTCTTGGAGGGCTTTGCCCTCCAAACCTCCCATCTGAGTAAGCCAGCAGTATCTTAACAACGCTCTCCTGTAGCAGGAGGCCAGTACACCCGATCTCCGCTCATCAACCAGTGCTATAATGATGGCACCCCGCGACGGGGGCGAGGGGATACTCAAGGGGAACAAGTCCATGTTCGAGGACAAGCCGCAGCACGAATGCGGGATCTTTGGCATCTACGCGCCCGATGAAGATGTGGCGCGGCTGACGTTCTTTGGTCTGTATTCGCTGCAGCATCGCGGCCAGGAGAGCGCGGGCATCGCCGTCTCGGATGGCCGGCGAATCAACGTCTACAAGGAGATGGGCCTGGTCGCGCAGGTCTTCGACGAGGAGAATCTGCGCCCGCTGCAGGGGCAGCTGGCGATCGGCCACACCCGCTACTCGACCACCGGCTCCTCGAAGCTGCAAAACGCCCAGCCTTTTGTGGTCGAGAGCGCGCTCGGGCCGCTGGCCGTGGGTCATAATGGCAATTTGACCAACGCGCACGATCTGCGCCAGGAGCTGCTGCATCGCGGCGTCGGCCTGACGTCGACCAGCGACAGCGAGGTGATCACTCAAATGCTGGCGGGCGGTGAGGGCCGCACCTGGGAGGAGAAGTTGCGTGTCTTCATGGTCCGCGCGCAGGGCGCCTACTGCCTGACGGTGCTGACGCGCGACGCGCTCTTCGCCGTGCGCGACCCGTGGGGGCTGCACCCGCTGTGTATCGGGCGGATGGGCGGGCATGGCTGGGTCGTGGCCTCGGAGAGCTGCGCGCTGGCGACGATCGGCGCGCAGCTGATCCGCGAGGTCGAGCCGGGCGAGATCATCGCCATCGGCGAGGACGGCCCGCACACGGTGGCGCGTATGCCGGCGCCGAACCGGGCCATGTGCCTGTTCGAGTATATCTACTTCGCGCGGCCCGACAGCCTGGTCGAAGGCCAGACGCTGCACGCCGCGCGGGTCGCCCAGGGGCGCGAGCTGGCCCGCGAGGCGCCCGCCGATGCCGACGTGGTCATTCCGGTGCCCGACAGCGCCGTGCCGGCCGCGATCGGCTATGCCCAGCAATCGGGCATTCCGTACACCGAGGGCCTGATCAAGAACCGTTATATCGGCCGCACCTTCATCCAGCCCGACGACCGGCTGCGCAAGGTCGGCATCCAGCTCAAGTTCAACCCGCTGGCCGACAACCTGGCCGGCAAGCGCGTGGTGCTGATCGACGACAGCATCGTGCGCGGCAACACCTCCGGCCCGATCGTGCGGCTGCTGCGCGACGCCGGTGCGCGCGAGGTGCATATGCGCGTCTCATCGCCGCCGATTCGCCATCCCTGCTTTCTGGGCGTCGATATGGCCACCTACCCTGAGCTGATCGCGCATCGCATGAGTGTCGCCGAGATCCAGGATCATCTGGGCGTCGACAGCCTGGCCTACCTGAGCCTCGACGGCCTGATCCGCGCGACCGGCCACGCCGATGCCGGCTTCTGCACCGGCTGCTTTTCAGGTAAGTATCCGGTGGATATTCACCTGGTGGAGAAAGAGACCTTCGAGCGGTGAGGCGCCAGACAAGATGACAAGATGACAAGATGACAGGGAACTTGGCCGTCATCTTGTCATCTTGTTACTTTGTTAGTGACGGTGACTCTGTGACGGCCGACAATCTGCAATCACGGCTTCTGGCGCTCTACCACGCGCTGACCGCCCACTTTGATCACGAGCCGCACTGGTGGCCTATCGTCGGCGACAACCCCCAATTCGAGATCCTGGTCGGCGCGGTGCTGGTCCAGCAGACCCGCTGGGAGACGGTCGAGGCGGCGGTACTGCGGCTGCGCGAGGCGGGGCTGCTCAGCCCGGCCGCCCTGGCGGCCGCCGACACGTCGGAGCTGGCTGCGCTGATTCGCCCGTGCGCGTTTCATATGCAAAAGGCGCCCGGCCTGCAAGCGATCTGCCGCTATCTCGTCGAGCGATATCAGGGCGATATCGGCGCGCTGCTGGCCCAGGAGCGCGCGCCGCTGCGGTCCGAGCTGCTGGCCCTGCCGCGGATCGGCCGCGAGACGGCCGACACGATCTTGCTCTTTGCCGGCGGCCACCCGCTGTTTATCGTGGATGCCTACGCGCGCCGGCTGTTCGCCCGCCTCGATCTCCATCCCGGCTTCGATGTCGCCCGTGCCCGATACGATGCGGTACAGGAGCTGATCGAAGGCGCGTTGCTGCCATGGAATGACGAGTGGGCGAGTGGGCGAGTGGGCGAGTGGGCGAGCGATCTCGCTACCGGCGATCGCCTCATCGCCCCGTCGCCTCGTCGCCCGCTCGCCTTCTACCGCAACTTCCATGCCCTGATCATCGAAGAGTGCATTCATCATTGTTTGGCAAGCGATCCGCGCCATGATCGGCCGGGCGCCAGGCGCGCCTTTGTGGACGCGCGTAAGTGCGCCGGGCACTGCCTGGCCTGCCAGAGCTGCCCGTTGCGCGGAATGTGCGCGACATATGCGCTTAGGGCGGGGTGACGCGTGGCGAGTGACGACTGACAGTGGAGCATGTACATCCGAAGCCTCATGCGTGCTCCGGCAAGCTGTGGTAGACTGTGGCTCGAACGCGGTGCAGCCGCGTCCCGTCCGCGGAAAGGGCCGAGCCCACTGCCACTGAACACATGTGACCCAAGCCTTCTTTCTGCCTGTGATTGCGGACATCAGGCGCGTATGAAAGGAGGTGCGTCATGCCTCGTGCGCTCCCACCCAACCCCAGCCTCGAGCAGCTCAAGCGGCAGGCCAAAGATCTCCTGAAGGCATCGCGCGCTCGCGATCTCCAGGCGCTGCGCGCCCACCTCGTCGAGAGCGGCGGCTACACATTGCTTGTCGACGCGCTGCTCCAAGGGGCCGATCATCCGCATCCCAGGGTGCGCTTTCTGGTTGCGCAGGCGATGGACCACTTTGCGGATGCGCGCTGCGCGGCGCCGCTGCGCCATCTGCTGCGCGATCCAGTGCCGCGCGTGCGCTGGGCCGCGCTACACTCGCTGAGCTGTGAGGAGTGTAAGCTGGCGCCGATCGCTGCGAATGATGATCTGGTCGAGCTGGTGATCGAGCTTGCGCTGAACGACCCGAGCATCCGCGTGCGGCGCGCGGCCACCTATGCCCTCGGCGGCGACTGCTACGACTCGCGCGCCGTGGCCGCGCTCCAGCAGCTGCTGGCGCGCGAGGCCGATCCGGCGCTGCTGCGGAGCGCGCGCTGGGCGCTGGGGCAGCAGTGGCGATTCGCTTACTGATCTCTGCGCACTTAACTAATGCCTTGATTGGGGAGGTCTGGAGGGGGCGCCCGGAGAGTACCCTCTGGGTGCCCCCTCCAAACCTCCCCACAATGGACGACCGCGTAAGTCGTGTTTATTACAGCCGCACCACGTCCGCCGACGGCCGGAATGCCAGTTCCCACTTCCAACAGTTGTCGCCGCGCCGGCCGTGCCAGACGCCGGCGGTGGGCGTGCAGTTGCCGTTGTCGTAGGCGTGCGGCTTGAGATCGATTCGGTCGCCGGTGGTGTGCAGCAGCAGCGCCCGGATGGGCGCGCCATGGGTTATCAGCGCCGCATTATGCAGCGGGCTGTCGTCGAGCTGGGCCAGCAGCTCGGCCATGCGCGCGCGAATCTGCTCCATCGTCTCCCCAGGGCCGCCCTCGCGCAGCGCTTCCGCGAAGGTGATCTCAAGCCCAAGCTGGCCGGCGATCGTCTCGGCCGTGGCGCGGGTACGGTCGAACGGCGAGGCCAACAGGCGCTCGACGCCGCGCCCGGCAAGCCAGTACGCGGTCTGCACCGCCTCTTGTTGGCCGATTGGAGCCAGCGGAGGGCCGGGCATGATATTGTAGGGCACGCCGGTTGTGCGATCCGGCGTGGCGTGACGGATAAGATACAGTTCTTCCAACATGGATGGCGGTTGCTCTTTTCTGATTAGCGATAACCGAGCGGCAGCCGCGCGACTGTCACCCGGCTATTGTAGCAGAAACCTGGCGCGAGTGCATTTTGACGCCAGGGAGTAACTGTTCACACTTCCGGGCATTGGGCGCGGATGGCCGCGGACAAACCTGGACAAATGGTTTGGTATCCGCGTTCGTCCGCGTCCGATGATCCCAAGTCTGAACAGTTACGCCAGGGCTTCGAGATTGGGATTGGGAAGCCCAACCCCCTACCCCGGCGCTGAACGCGCACTAGGACGCTACCTGCACGCCGATCTGCTCCAGGCGCTACTCGCCCTCGGCGCGCTGCTGCTGATCGGCATCGGCAGCTATCTCTGGGGCCTGCGCACCGCGGCGCCCGCGGCGCCCCAGCCGACGACCCAAGCGACCCTTGCACCCAGTCCAGCCCCTACAGCGGCGCCTACAGCCGCGCCGGCGGCGCTGATCGGCTACTTCGACTACAGCGACCTGTCGAGCGTCGCCCCGATCACCGCCGACCAGGTCACGCGCGTAGTCGGCCAAGCCGGCGGGAACTGGCGGCTGGTGCTGGTCGGCAACGCGCGCGTGTGGCTTCCGGTTGATCAGGTGCCCACTGGCGTGCCGCAGGATAGATCGCTACCAGACCTGACGCCACGCCGGCCGCCACCCCCCGCGCCCGCACCCGTCGTGCACCTGTAGCTGCGCCTGCAGCAGCTCCAGAGCCCTGTACGCGCGACGTGGCGCCGTTTGTGGTGAGCCGGCGCGTTTTTGCTGGCAGTCTGCCGATCGGCGAAGTGGTGGGCTGGAGCTGTGTGAGTGAGGCCGAGGCGAACGCCAACGCCGACGCACACGAAGCCGAAATGAGAGCGAGCTATCAGGCGACGGCCGACACGAAGGCGCACGCGACCGCCGCGGCGGCTACGGCCAGCCATGCGCGCTGAGGGAGTGTGCTAGCATGGCGCCAGCCGCACACAACTGAAGGAGTATCGCCATGCAGTGGTTTCGTCAACGCCGGGCGCAGCAGAGGGTGGACAAGATCGATCGGACGCTGGCAGAGTTGCGCGCGAAAGTCCGCGCCCTACCACCCGAGCAACAGGCCGCTTTTGCCAAGGAGATACAGGCGATGGTCGAGGAGCAGGCCCGCGCCCGCAACGAATTGAGCAACGCGCTCGACGATCGCCGCAAACGCTAGGCCCCAATCGCAAACCGCCGGCGATGGGCCGGCGGCAGCGGAGGTAAGGAGATCATAGAGCAGGGATAGCGTAGCGTGCCTGTGTTATCCGCGCGTTACCACACACGAAGGGGCGGCCACTACGGCCGCGCCTCCTTCGTTGCCCCTGCGACGCGCTGAGCGCCATTCTCCCGCTGCGCCACCGAGCTATACCCAGCCGGTGAGGCGGCGCGCTGCCCCGTGCGACGAGCCAGGGGGTGACGCCGTCCTGACGGTAGCGGGTGGTCGGGTCCTGCTGGAGCCATTCGAGCCGGTGGGCATTGATGCGCGCCACATCCCAGACCGCCTGCGTGAGCCAGCGGTTGAGACAAGACTGATCGGGAGCGTCGGCAAACTCACGGGCGATGCCACTGACGGTCTTGTGCTCGGCCACCAGCAGGCCGGTCAGATACTCCGCGAAGTGGACGCGTGCCGGCTCGTTTGGGAAGAAATCTCCAAACTGAACCAGCAACTCTTCGACCAGCTGAGGCAGCG
>DATFXE010000249.1:0-4191 GCA_035258585.1 Roseiflexaceae bacterium
GGGAGGTTCGGAGGGGCCGAAGGCCCCTCCGAACCTCCCCAGCAAAATCAGTGTGGTTGACCACTAGTTCTCAATTTTTCATTTTCATTCTCAATTTTTACGGCCCAGCGGCGGGGAAACGTCTACCACCTATATCTGCCCTCCTTTCGTGCGATCTCGGCTGTGTGGCTGCCCGGTCCCGGCGATGGGGGACCAACCCATCGACTCCGGCCGTCGCGACCACTCGGCCCAAGACCTGTGTGCTTGACGAAGTATCGCGTAGTGCGTATTCCATAGGGCGTAGAACTGATGCTACGCAGTACATACTACGCACTCGGAGATTCAGTGTTATCTTCGCGCACCAGCTTCATCACGCGGAAGCCCTCGGCGAACGCCAGATTGCTGGCCTTGCCCGCCTCGGCCGCCCAGTCGCGGATCCACTGCCCATCGCCAGGGTCGAGCTGGCTCTTGTGGCAGCGCAGCGCCTCGATCTTGCGCTCGATCGTGCTCGAGATATCGACGTAGGCGTTGTTCTGCGACTCATCGCCCGAGATGTAGACTTCCTTGACCTGGTGTGGTTCATACCCCTCGCCCAGCAGCTCCGGGAAGATCGGCCGGGTGACGGCGCTAGGAAAGACCGCGTAGATCGCCGCCTCAGCCGCGGCGCGATGGTCGGGGTGATTGATGTACTCGGTTCCGTACAACACCGCAGTCGGGTCGCCGGTGATGACGCGGTCGGGCTTGAGCTTGCGGATGATCCGCGTCAACTCGCGCCGCAGCTCGATCGTCGGCTGTAAGGTCCCATCGGCGTAGCCCAGGAAGATGACATTCTGGACGCCCAGCACCGCGCAGGCGGCGCGCTGCTCGGCCTCGCGGATCTTCACAAGCTCGGCCAGATCCTGATTCGGATCGTTGCTGCCAGCCGCGCCGTTGGTGATCACGACATACGTGATCTGGGCGCCCTGATCGGCCCAGAGGGCCGCGCTGCCGCCGCAGGAAAACTCGGCGTCGTCGGGGTGCGCGAAAATACCCAGAATTCGCGGCTGGGGTGTGTTTGTGTCTGTCATATAGTTGCTTGCTATGCTTTTGCCACTACCAGTGTACTACACCGCACGCAATCCTGTCCAGTGTCATTTTGTTAAGACTTAGGGCCATGTCAAAGTCATTCTTTGGGGAGGTTTGGAGGGGGCCCCAGAGGGTACCCGGGCCCCTCCAAACCTCCCCAAGGTGGGCTCACAAGGGTAGTCAGGAAGGGCTGCACCCTTCCCGATGCCTTTTCTGGTCGTCGTACTGGCGGCAAGGCCGCCAGTACGACGACCAGAAAAACCTGATCTGGGGGCGGCCGGGTGCCCACACCCAGAGGGTACCCGGCGTCGCCCCCAGACTCCAATTGGATAGAACCATACCTACCCTTATGAGCCCAAGGTGGGGGTGCTATTGCGGCGAAGCCGCCCCGCACCCCGTCGTAGAGTACAGTGTGTGTGCATTGCGATTTTGACATGGCCGCCGTTCAGCATAGTGGTATACTGGCGGCTGGTCGAGCGGTGCGGTGATGGGTGACAGAGTGAACGCATCACCCTGTCACCCCGTCACCCTGTCGCCCGCTCAGGACAATAAGGAGTCAACAATGACGATCGAATCAATCGTCGCTGAGGCAGTCGGGCAGATCGAGGTCAGCCACGCGGCGCGCGAGCGGGCGCTGGCATCTTCGCGCGCACTGACGCGCCAGTGCGCCAACACCATTCGCGCGGTGCATCGCGGCGAGTTCGTCCAGGCCGAGGCGCTGCTGGGCGAGGCGACCGAGACAGCGCGGGCGCTTCGTTCGGGCCTGGCCGAGCACCCGGCGCTGCTGTTCGCCGGCTATACCCAGGATGCGCTGAAGGAGTACGCCGAGGCAGCGCTGGTCTACGCCTTCCTGCACGGCGACGAGCCGCCCGGCCCGACCGCGATCCAGGTCGACCCGCCGGCCTATCTGAACGGGCTGGCCGAGGCGGCATCCGAGCTGCGCCGCGCCATTCTGGATGGCCTGCGCCACGGCCAGGTCGCCCGCGGCGAGGCGCTGCTGGAGGTCATGGACGACGTCTATTCGATGCTGGTGACGGTGGATTACCCCGACGCGATCACCGGCGGGCTGCGGCGCACCACCGACGCGCTGCGGGCGGTGCTGGAGCGCACGCGCGGCGATATGACCGCCGCCATTCGCCAGGAGCAGCTCACCGCTGCGCTGGCTGCGTTCGAGGGCAGGATCGCCGGCTAGTACACGTTTGTGTAAATAGCTTTCCGGTTACGACGATGGACGATAGACGATGGACGATTCGTGACGCCGCTATCGTCTATCGTCTATCGTCTATTGTCAGCAGAACCAGCAACCAATGTTGTGTAGCTGCACTCCTATGCCAGCTCCCGCAGTGCCTCCGCAACCGTGTCCGGCAGCCGCGCTATCGCCGCCGCGCCGCCGCTTTGGAGAGTATCGACGGTCGTGAGCAGCAGACTGAGCCGCGCCAACCGCGCCTGCTGTTCGGCGTCCAGCGGCCCGGCGGCGCTGTAGCCCTCCAGCAGCCCCTGGCGAAATGCGGCTGGATGTCGTGGCAATAGGCCATATGCTAGGTCGAACATTGGGTCGCCGCCCACCAGATCGCCGGGCCGGGTGAGCGCCTCCAACTGCGTGGTGTCGCCGACCGTCACGATCGCGCGGGCCGGCTCGACCGCCCCGTGGATCACGCAGGGCCGCGCGCATAAGAGCGCCGGGTGATCGAGCGTGGCCGCGCGCAGGGCCGCGGCCCCCTCGGCGCCGAGCGCCTCATCGGCGCGGGCCAGAATCTCGCGCCGCGCCAGCCAGCCGCCGAGCGCTTCAATCCAGGAGCCAGCTGGCCAGCGCCCGCTGAGTGCCGGCCGGCCGAAGCCTGGCGCGGCCACCAGGTGCGAGCGACGCAGCGTGCGCCCAGCCTGGCGCGCCAGCAGGCGCATGCGCGGGCCATCCTCCAGGAGGTCGAGCGGCGATCCACCGATGTAGCTCTCGATCGCGTAGGCAAACGGCAGCGTAGTGCAGCTCAGGTCGTGGGCGATCAGCCGCGGGATGGGCAGATTCGAAGCCGCGAGGGCGCGCAGCCAGAACACCTCTGGCGCCAGGTCGCCATCCGTTGCGATCACCAGCACGACATGGCTGCTGCGGGTGCTGATACGCACCTCGGCTCGTTCGGCATCCTCGCGCAGCAGCCTAGCGGCGGTTGGGCGCAGGTTCAGCGGGCCGATCGCCAGTGCGGCGTACTCGCCCAGCCGGCCGAGCACACGCCGGCGCGCATCCGAGTACGCCGGGTCGTCGGGCGCGATATCAGGCTGGCTCAGGGCGTTCCACATGCGCCAGAGGATAGCACGGGGCGGCGGTGCGTGCAAGTGTCGGGCGCTTAGAAGTACTTGATGTAGCGGATGAGCTCTCCGCTATAGCCCAGCCGGTCATACATCGCTCGGGCGCGGGTGTTGGCGGCGAAAACATGTAAGGTCATGCTCAATGCGCCCTGCTCGCGCACTGCCTGCTCCATTTCCTGAATCAGTGCTTTTCCGATCCCCTGTCCTTCGGCATCGTCACGTACGACGATCACTTCCAAATGCGCGCTTGGCGCGTGGCTCAGCAATTCCTCGCGCAGTTGTGCCATCGCCACGCCAAGGATGCTCCCCGCGTCGTTCACGGCCACCCGCACCAGGCACTGCGGCAATTGCCCGGCGCCCCACGATCGAAGCAGTTCGGCATCGCCACGCCACAGGTCCTCGGCAGAACGGTGCTCGGGGATATCAAATGCGGCTAAACGTGGTAAGAGTTCCAGCATCTGGTCGACATCGGCAGCTGTGGCTGGCCGTATTTGATAGCTCATGAGTGTCTGCGCCTCGTCTTATGCCGTCAGGCTGTGTCGAGTGCGAATCTTTTGAATCGCGCTGGCGGCGGCAGATTTCAAACTGACAAACTGAAAGCCCTGGTGCAGATTGACCGAGTGTTCGTCGTGAAGCTGGATCGCCACGAGCGCCGGCAAGCTCTCGCGCGTGCCAACTTCGCTCAGCGCCTGGATGCTGGCGTAACGGATATACGGGTTGACATCTTTGAGCGCGGCGGCCAGGGCGGCCTCGACGCGCTCGTCGGTGAGCTTGCCAAGAGCTTGGATCACCTGGAGCTGCATGGCGGGATTATCGCCGGCGAGTTCGGCCAGCATCGCCGGCACA
>DATFXE010000250.1:0-12646 GCA_035258585.1 Roseiflexaceae bacterium
GGCCTTCAACCCATTGATCGCGCTGCTGCTGTTCCTGGCCACTATTCCGTCGTTTATCGCACAGAACAAGTACAGCAAGATCCAGTTTCGGCTGCTGACCTGGCGCGCGCCCGAGTCGCGGCGGATGAATTACCTTGAGCATGTGCTGACCGTCGACAACAGCGTCAAAGAGGTCAAGCTGTTCGGGCTAGGCGAGCCGCTGCTCCAGCGCTATAACGATATGTTCTGGAAGATCTTCGAGGAAGATGAGCATCTGGCACGCCGCCGCTCCTGGATCAGCCTGTTTTGGGGCATGGTCGCCTCTGTCAGCTACTACGGCGCCTACGCCTGGGTGATCTACGAGTTCATCGCCGGCCTGATCCCGATCGGCACCGGCCTGGTGTTCTACCTGACGCTGTTCCGCAACAGCCAGGGTACCTTCCAGGGCCTGTTCGACAATATCAACCGGCTGTATGAAAACGGCCTGTTCATGGACAACCTGTTCAGCTTCCTCAACCTGACGCCGCAGATGGCGATCGCCACTCGGCCGCGCCCGATGCCAGGCAAGATCAGCCAAGGCGTGGAGTTCCGGCATGTCTGGTTCCGCTACCCCGGCCGCGACGATTGGGCGTTGCGCGATCTGAACCTCACGATCGCGCCGGGCGAAAAGATCGCGCTGGTTGGCCAGAACGGCGCGGGCAAGACCACGCTGATCAAGCTGCTGACCCGGCTCTACGACCCGACCGAGGGCCAGATTCTGCTCGACGGCGTGGACCTACGCGAGTACGATCTGGATGAGCTGCGGCTGCGGATCGGCGTGATCTTCCAGGATTTCGTCAAGTACCAGCTCAGCGCCAAGGAGAACATCGGCTTTGGGCAGATCGACCGACTGGACGACGCCGCGCGGCTGGAGAGCTCGGCCGAGCGCGGCGGTGCCGACACGGTGGTGGCCGAGCTGCCACAGGGCATGGAGACCATGCTCGGGCGCTGGTTCGACAAGGGCCACGAGCTATCGGGCGGGCAGTGGCAGAAGATCGCGCTGAGCCGCGCGTTCATGCGCGATGGCGAGGTGCTGGTACTGGACGAGCCGACCTCGGCGCTGGATGCCGAGCGCGAGTACGAGATCTTCCAGCGCTTCCGCGACCTGACCGATGGCAAGATCGCCGTGCTGATCTCGCATCGCTTCAGCACGGTGCGCATGGCCGACCGGATCGCGGTGATCGAGGATGGGCAGATCAGCGAGCTTGGCTCGCACGCCGAGCTGCTGGCCCTTGGCGGCACCTACGCGCGGCTGTTCGAGATGCAGGCCGAGGGCTACCGCTAGCCAGTTAGCAGTCGGCAGTAGGCAGTCGGCAGTAAGTGACTGATTACTGCCGACTGCCTACTGCTTACTTCACTTTGTAGATCGTGACGTTGCCCTGTTGAAAGACTACCTCGCCGAGCTGGGCCAGCTTGTTTGGGTCGAACTGCTGATAAGACGCCTGCTCGGCGACCCCGGCGTAGATATAGTCCACGCCATACTTCCGTAGCAGCTGGCGCGATTGGTCGAGATCCCCGGCGTTATAGATCGTCGCGATATCGGCCCGGCGCGGGTCGATCTGCGCGTAGCTCTGCGGGTCGCCGCCGCGCCACTGCTGCTGGTGATTGTACCAGCCCAGCACGGTGGCCAGGCCGGTGCTGGCCGATACGGCGCTGGCGCCGATCCCACGGCCATCGTAGTCGTCGCCGGCTGCCTCCAGGATCACCGCGTCGCCGGGCGCATTGGCGCGCAGCCAGGCGATCGCTGCAGCGCCTTCGGGCGTGTGCTCGGGCGGAGTCTTGCCGTCCAGCCCGATCGGCCGATCCTCACGAAACGTCTTGCCGGCCGTCAGCCAGGGGTAGACCAGCGCGCCGGCCAGCAGCGCGACGAACACAGCAATAAAGACGATAGACGATAGACGATAGACGATAGATGATGTGTTTCGTTTGACCATCGTCCATCGTCCATTGTCCGTGGTCGGTTGTCGCGCGAACAGCCACCACAGCGCATACCCGGCAAGCACGCTCCAGATCAGCCAGGCCTGGTAGTAGAACTTGAAAATCGTGTTCATCCGCGACTCGAATACATCGCGGATATACACCAGTTCGGCGCCAAAACAGATCAGGCAGACCAGCGCGAATGCCCATAGCACAAACGCGTCCGCCGGCCGCGCGGCCCGCCCGATCGCGAGGCGCGCGGCGTAGATCGCCAGCGCCAGTAGAATGAGCAGCGGGAAGCCGATTGCGATCCCCAGCAGCAAGATCGCCAGCAGCGCCAGCGGTAGGTAGCGCCACGACATGGAGGCAAGCGGCTGGGCGGCGAAGCTCAGCCGCTGATCCTCAGGCCAGGCGGCGCCCACCGGTTCAGCCGGCGGCTCGTCTGGGTCATGGGCTTCCGCCTCCGCCGGCAGCGGCTCGATCGATTGGGCGATCTGACGGCTCTGGGTGATCACATACGCCACAAGCGGCGCAAGCGCCAGACCAAAGATGATCACAAAGCTGTGCAGCGGCGTCTTGGTCCAGGTCACGAAGCCTATTGTCCGTGTTAATGCGGACAGGATGGGCAGATCGATCAGCGGTGCCTTGCCGCCGACGAGCGAGCGAAATGTCAGGTAGAACGGCACGAAACAGAGCCACGACGCCAGCAGGGCCAGAATCGCCTGAGTTGCGAAATGGCGCCACCATATCGCCGAGACTGGGGACCGGAGACTGGCGGCTGGAAGTTCCTTTTCCCCATCCCTAGTCTCCAGTCCCCAATCCCTAGTCCCCAGTCGCACATACAGCAGCAGCAGGGCGCCGAGGAACAGCAGCACATAGGTTGGGAAATCCCAACTGTTGATAGTATACAGGCTGCCAAGGATGATACCCGTAAGCGCCAGCTCAGCCCATCCGCGCTTGCCCATGGCATAGGTCGGCGCGGCGGGACGTGCGATGGTTTGCAAGGCCAGCGCCAGCGCCAGCAGGCCATATGGCAGCGCCATCACATGCGGGTGCATATCGCCGAGCCAGAAGGAGAAGAATGGAAACTCGGTGATCGCATAGAACTTGGTCGGATCACCTGGATCACGCGACGTGTCCCAGATCGCGCGCGACGGATTCCACCAATTGAAATTCTCGGGCATGGCGGTTGGCGTCAAAACAGTGGTCAGATTAGGTGCGCCCCATTCCTGATACGGATGCTGGAGATATAGCGGAGCGCGGTCACCCAAACCGTTACGGACGGCTCGCGCCATGTCGGACGCGTCGAGCGGCAGCGGCGATGGCAGGCCAGTCAGAATTTGCAGCGCGCCGCTCTGGTTGCCCGCGAACAGCACCAGGATGACCGCCAGTAGCACCGCACCCGCCTGACCAAGGACGAAGGACGAACGACCAATGTGGCCATGACGGTCTTCCGTCTGCTGTCCTTGGTCTTTGGTCTTTGGTCCTTTGCCATTCACCGCGAGTTCGGTCAAATTAACGATTATCCCAGCCACACCCAGCGCCGTAAGCGCGAAGATCAGCGCCAACGACAGATTGAAGGCCACACCCGGCTCGATCCTGCTGACCAGCGACATCGCCGCCATGAGCAGGTAGCCGAAATAGTAATAGTTGATGCTGTAGCCGGCCAGCCAGGGGTCGTGCGGCGGAAAAGTGGTGCTGTTGCGAATCGCATTGAAGAGCGCATAGTCCATCGGGCGCTCGGTGCCCCATGGGTCGGGGTTATAGCTCCGCAGCAGCGCCAGGAAGATCAGCGCCAGCGCAAACAGGGCTTCGTAGGCCAGAATGAGGCGAATTGAAAATTGAAAATTGAAAATTGAAAATGACCAGGACTTTGCCAGGCTTTGGTCTTTGGTCCTTGGTCCTTGGTCTTTTGTCACGATCAGGCCGATCGCCCCAACCGCCAGCGCGCAGACGACGAGCAGAACGCCGCCGAAAGGGGCGAGGCCAAGCATCGCCAGCAGCCAGGCCAGGTAGCCGCTCAGCAGCAGGCCCAGCGCCTTGCCGAAGGCATACCCGCGATCCGGCAGCGCCCGAAAGGCGAAGCTTGTCAGCGGCAGGCCGGCAAGACCAAACCCCTGAGCTGTCAACCACCAGATGAAGATGTCTCGCGTCACGACACCACGCACCTTGTCACCACCAAGGCGCCAAGACACCAAGAATAGAAGACCAAACTTGGTGTCTTGGTGTCTTGGTGGTAAATGAGGGTACATTCGGCCATGCCGCTAAGACGGCAGGGCTCCAAGCATTAGCCTGTCTATTCTTGGTCTCCTGGCGGTAAATCATGGTGATTCTAGCCGCTCCAGCGCCGCTTTCGCCTCGGCAGAGAACTGCGCGTCCGGACCGGCGATATTCAGGTAGGCCCGATACTGCTCGGCTGCCTTATCATGCTGGCCTTGTTGCTCGTAGACCTCGCCCAGGTGATAGTACGGGTCGGCAACATTCGCATCGGCGCCGATCGCTTCGTTGAACGCCTCTATCGCCTGATCGAGCTTGCCCCACTTGGCCAGCTCTAGACCCAGCTTGTTATAATTGCCTGCCGATGGGCTGGCGGCCACCGCCGCGCGATAGGCCGCCTCGGCCTGGTCGGCCCGCCCGGCGTCGCGCAGGATATCGCCCCACAGCTGGTTTAGCGCCACGTCGTCCGGGTGGGCGCGCGCGGCCCGTTCGATTGTCGTGGCGGCCTGATCGAGCTGGTTGGCCTCGCGGTAGCGCTGCGCCAGCTCGAACGCCGGCCCTGGCGCGGTGGGATTGGCGGCGACCTGGCGCTCGAGCTCCTCGGTCGTCAGCTGGCCCGGCTTCGGCGCCGGCGCTGGAGCGGGCTGCGGTAGCGGCGCCTCGGCCGGCTGGGTGGCGGCAGCCGTCTCCGGCGCGAAGCCATACACGCTCGGGTTGACCTGGTAGATCTTGACCGCATCGTTTTTGTAAGCCAGATTGAGGTATGAGCCTTGCATCTGGTCGAACTTGGCGACCCCTAGTTCGCCATAGGCGGCGCGCTCGATCGGGCCGACATACACGTAGCCGACATGATACTTGGAAAGCAGCCGCAGCGCCTGGCTCTGGTCGAAGGTGCTGTAGATCAGCTGCACATCGCGGTCGCGCTCGTACACGCGCTCGGGGTCGTGCTGCTCGCTGGCGTGCAGCGGGCTGACGATGGTCGGCAGGCCGGTGTTGGCCGCGATACGCACACCATAAGCGCGGTAGAACTCCAGGCTGGACTGCAACACGATCGGCGTTCCGCCGATATGTTGGTTCAGCCAGCGGATCGCATCGGCATCGGCGGCCAGGCTGATCGTGTTGCCCTGCCAATCATACGCCGCCAAATCCATGAACGCCAGCCCATCCAACGTCGGCCCGGGGCTGGACGGGAAGCGAGTGGCCAAGCGGCTCGGCGTGCCCACCAGCGGGAAGATCAGCGCCAGCGCCACCAGCACAGCGATCGCCGACCAGGCCAGGCCCTGCGCCAGCACCCCCGCCCGGCGCAGCCCGCGCGCCAGCCCTGGCAGGGCGGCGGCGGCGGCCAGCGCCATCAAGATCCAGGCTTGCAGGCCGAACTTGAACACAGTGTTCATCCGGTAGGCCGCGCCGCCGTCGAGGTGGTCGCGAATGTAGAACAGCTCGATTCCAAACGAGACCGCCCACGCCAGCACCGCCAGCCACACCGTGAACCAGGTCGCCGCCGGCAATCGCCGCGAAAGCAGCGCCAGCGCGCCCGCGCCTGCCAGAATGAGCAGCCCCGCCTTTAACAGTAGTGTGCTGGCCCACAGCCCTTCCAGCAGTTTCGGCTGGAGCGCGCCGATGATCAGCAGCAGCGCCAGACCGCTCCACAGCGCCAGGCGCAGCATACGTGCGCTGTTCGCGAACAATGGCGGTCGCGCCACGATCCCGAGCACCGCCGAGCCGCCAACCGGCTCCTCCTCGGCTTCAGGCTGCACCACACCGCGAGTGCGCCGGCCTGTGCCGCGCGCCAGACGTGCCAATACCCCGAAGATCCACAATGCCAGCAGCCCCAGGAACAGCCCGTAGATCAGCAGATAGCCGCCCAGCGGCGAAGCATCCTGCACCCAGCCAAGACCACTGACGCCGGCCGGGCGCTGGAAGTTCTGGAAGAACGGCAGATAGAGCAGCAGCGCCGCCAGGACCACGCCGCCAGTGGCGGCCAGCGCGATGCCCAGCGCCCTGACACGCTCGCGCGCCGCGCCGATCGGCCGACCAGATTCAGGCTCTCGCCATGCTCGACCCAGCAGCGCCCCACCAAGCAGCAGCGCGTAGGTCGGGAAATCCCACGCATTTGTGATCGCCAGCGCGCCAAGCGCCAACGCCGCTAATAACCAAGGACCAAGGACCAAGGACCAAGGACCATGGAGAGCATCTATCTTTTGTCCTTCGTCCTTCGTCTTTCGTCCTTGGTCGAACAGCTCATACGCAATCGCAATCACCAAAATCGTGATCGGCATGGCGATCAGGTGCGGGTGCAGGTCGGCGAACAGGTAGCTCCAGTAGGGAAACTCATTGATCGTAATCAGCTTCTCAGTGTAGATCACCCGGCTCGGTCCCCAGAACCAGTCGCCCAGCCGCGCGCCGAAGCCGGCCAGCCCGCCCGCGCTAAGCGCCTGCCGCACAGGCGCCAGCCCCTGCGACAGGCCAACTGGGAAGGCCGCCGCCAGGTTGCCCAGCAGCGCCACAAACGCGCCACCTGCCAAGGCGGCCCAGACCCGGCCGGTCAGCCGTCGCACCAGCGCGAATGCGCCGATCAGCGTAAGCGCGTACAGGGTCGGGACAATCAGGTTGAAGGCAACTGCCGGCGCGATCCCGATCGCCTTGACCGGCACGGAGACGAGGAACAGGCCGTAATAGTAGTAATTGATCACGCCATCGCTGAAGAACGGATCGTAGGGCGGCAGCACCGGACTGCGCAGGATGGCGTTCAGAAAGCCGAATTCGAACGGTTTCTCGCCGCCCCAGATCGGCTGCCACAGGTCGGGGTTCAGCGCTCGCAGCACGGTCATGAACGCGAACGCGCCCAGAAACAGTGCCTCAACTGTCAGGATCGCCCGGCGATTGGCGACGAGGTGATCGCGAAGGACAGCCAAGCCACGGACGATGGACGATTGACGATGGGCGATGGACGATGACTGATCATCATCCGCCCGCATCTCATTGTCGGTCGCCTGCCCTGAGCCGCGGCTCCCCTGAGCGTAGTCGAAGGGTCGAAGGGTCGGTCGCCTGCCCTGCCCTTCGACAAGCTCAGGAGCCGCCGCGTCGAAGGGTCGGTCATCCGTCCGAGCCAGGCCACAATCGCCACATCCAGCGCCAGCACCAGCAGCGCGGCCACCAGCACGCTGGCGCGGGTGTAGCTCCACAGCTGCATGCTGACGGGCATCCAGACGGCATAGCCCAGCAGCAGCAGGCCGATCAGCCGCGCCCAGGCGTAGCCGCTGGCCGATCGGCCAAATACCAGCAGCGCCGGCGGCAGCCCCAGCGCCAGCAGCGCGTAGCAAGCCAGCAGCCAGAGCAGGATCGCGACCGGCTGCGAGTCAGCCAGGCGATTCCAGGCATAATCGTTCAAGGCCGGCAGCAAATCGACCGGCGTGTCGAGTAGAAGGTTCCTGGCGGGCGGCAAGGACGGAGCACGCACCGCAAGCGAGGTTGTCAGCAAGGCCGGGGCGGGCGCGCCGGTCTCGCGCGGGATCTGATAGATCCGTGTGTCGGCGGCAGCATAGATCTGCTGGATCTGGCCGGAGCGCGCCAGCGCGTCGAACTTGGCCAGGCCAGCCGGGTCGTACAGCGCGCGCTCGAGCTGGCCGACATACACATACTCGACGCCATACAGCCGCAGCTTGCGCAGCGCCTCGTTCTGGTCGGTGGTCGAGTAGAGCTCCTGGATCAGGCTCTGGCGGCTGGCCAGCACCGGGCCAACCTCGGCCACGCTGCGCTGCTGCGTCTCGTGCCAGGGCCAGCCGAGCAATGTGGGCAGCCCTGTATAGATCGACACGCGCCCGCCCCAGCGATAGGCCTCGGTTTGCGCCTCCAGCACGATCGGCGTGCCGCCAACATTCGCGCGCATCCAGCTCAGCGCGTCGGCATCCTGCACGAACGTGAAGGTCTGGTTGTTCTCGCCCCAACTGCCCTTGTCCGAGCGCATGAAGGCGATCCCGTCGAGGGTTGGGCCGATGCTGCCGTCGATCCGGTCGGCGATCCGCGCCGGCGTGGCGGTCAGTGGGTAGACCAGCGCCGCGCCGATCAGCAGCAGCGCCAGCAGGCGCCACACATAGGCGCCGATCGCCGCGCTGCCGATAGCGACCCGTCCATCCACCACCGTCACGCGTCGCGACCCCTTCGCCGACCATAGGGCGCCGAACGCCAACGCTGATGTCAGCGCAAAGAGCACCCAGGTCTGCATCCCGAACTTGAACACCGTGTTCATGCGGCCAATATCGCCCTTGGCGACCAGCACCTCGGTGACCAGCGCGATCATCAGGGCCGACAGCGCCCACAGCACCGGCAGCAGCGTCGTCAGGCTTATGGGCGGACGCGAAGCCTCGGCTTGGGCTGCGATTATATCGGCTTTATCCTGACCGTCATCATGCACTGTGACACGCGGCTCGTCGTCCGCCGGTGCTCGCCCCACTTCAAACAGCAGATCGACGAACAGGCCGATCACCGCGCCGGTCAGTGGCACCAGCAGCGCCAGCGCGATGGCGTCGAACAGTACCGCCACCAGCGCCAACACCAGCGCACCGCCACCGATCAGCGCCAGCGCCACGCGGCTGGTCCTGTGCAAGCGGCGATAGATCAGCAGCGCCGCCCCACAAAGCAGGAACAGCCACAAACCGTTGATCTTCAAGAAGTCGATCGCCGGCGTCCGGCTGCCGCGCCAGAGCTCAAAGCCAGCATAGTCGGTGGCGAAGCTGCGCGTGAACGGCAGAAACAGAAGGCCGCTGCCAAGCAGCAGCACCAGCGACGAGACCACCCAAAACAGGATCGCGCGCGGCCAACCCTCGCCCCGCCGCACCTGCCGCCAGCCGACCAGGGCCAGCGTAAGCACGCTCAGCCCCAGGTAGGTTGGATAATCCCAGGTGTTGGTGCCCCGCAACGCACCCACCACAAGTGCCGTAAGCAGTAAGCAGGAGGCAGGAGGCAGCCACGTCGGCAACCTGCCTCCTGCCTCCTGCCTCCTGCCGACTGGCGGCTGGCGTACGAGGGCGACCATCAGCCCCAGCGCGGCCAGCGCCAGCGGCAGCGCGATCATATGTGCGTGCAGGTCGGCAAACAGGAAGGTGAAGAACGGGAACTCGGTAATCGTGCTGTCGGCGCTGCCGGTCCGCTGGGTGATCGACATGCCGACGAGCCGCGTGGCGTCCCAGAAAGCCCACTCGCTGCGCCCACGGCACTGCTGCTGCGCGGCGTAGGTGCTGACCTGGCACTCGGCCGGCAGACCCTGGAAGGGCGGCGTAGCCGAGCCGGGAAGAAACCAGATCGCCTGCGTCAGCGGGCCAAGCAGCACGACGAACGCGGCCGCGAGCATCCCCGTCATAATCGCGCGCCGCTCGCGCCGTGGGAGTTGGGAGTTGGGAGTTGGGAGCTGGGGCTGCTTACCAACCCCCAGCTCCCAACCCCCAACCCCTAACAAATTGTAGACGACACCCCACGCCCCCAGCGCGGTCAAGGCGAACAGCGTGGGCACGGCCAGGTTGTAGGCGGTGGTCGGGACCACGCCGGTCAGGTGGATCAGCGCGCCGACGAACACGAAGCCAAAATAGTAGTAATTGAGGTAACCGCCGGCGAACCAGGGATCGTAGGCCGGGAAGGCCTCACTCTTCAGCACCGCGGTCAGGAAGGCCAGGTCCATCGGCTTCTCGCCGCCGCGCGCCGGGTGCCACAGATCCGGGTTGAGGGCGCGGATCAGCACGAAGCCCAGGAACGCCAGCAGGAACAGCCCCTCAGCCGCCAGCAGCGCGGAGCGCCGCCGCCGTACGAACGACAGGATCTCGGCCCGACCACGCCAGCCGACCACGCCGCCGGCCACAATCAGCAGCCCGGCGCACAGCCAGACGCTGCCGGGCGTAAACGCCATCAGGCGGAGGCTGCCAAGCAGCCAGGCCGCATACGCCACCACCAGAAGCGCTAGCGTCTTGGATAGCGCGAAGCCGCGATCGGGCAGGCCGGGCAGCAGCCGGAACAGCAGCGGGAAGATCGCCAGCCCAATCAGCTCCAGGGCCAGCAGCCAGATCAGCACCGGCGCCTGGTTGGCCAAACTCGCGGGGTTGAAGAGCGCGGACCAACCGCCGCCGGCGCGGTAGGCGGGCCACTGGCTATCGGTCAGGCGCAGCGCCGTGGGTACGCGGCTGGCCAGCGCGCTCCTGAGCTTGTAGACCTCATCCCAGGCGATATTGCCGATTATCAGCTGCGCGGCTCGCTCGCGCGAGTAGGCGCTGGTCTTCTTGAAGATCAGCACGCGCGGGTGATCGTAGACACTCCAGGCCTCTTCGGCGCCCTGGTCGGGAATCGGAACGCCGAACAGAGTCGGGTAGGACGTGATATCGGCGATCTGCTCGAAGCCCAGCTCACCGCTGAACAGATAGTGGTAGTAACGCGTCAGCGCCGGGTAGCGCATGGGCATGCGCGTGGCCGAGCCATACACGCGGTTGCTGCTCAGAATGACGTAGTCGGCCTGGTCGAGCTGGTCGAACAGCCCCTGCACCCGCTTGCCGTCGTTGTCGGTGTAGCCGGTGTATTTGATCTCGTCGTCCTCGGCGTAGGGGGTCGTCTTGACGCCGATGTAGCGGCTGCCGGCATCCTTGCCGTCGATGTTGACCGGCAGGCAATCGTCCCACTCCTCACAGGTCAGCTTGGAGCCGGCGGGAATATTGTCGTAGATCCAGCGCGAAGCGGCGACGCGCGAGTGCGGCCGGGTGTAGATCCGCGTGAAGGCGTAGGCCCAGCAGAGCGTGCCGAGCACCACCACGACCACCGACCACTGACCACCGACTACCAACCACCGCCGCCAGTTTCGCCAGAAGACAGGTCGTCGGTCGCCTGCCCTGCCCTTCGACAAGCTCAGGAACCGCCGCGTCGAAGGGTCGGTCGCCTGCCCTGAGCCGCGTCGAAGGGTCGGTCGTCGATCCCATAGCTCTACCAATCCCCATGCCGCGAACAGCGCCAGCAGCCCGTAGAGCTGCAGGTAGTAGCGCATGGTCATGCCGAACTGGCCGCCCTGCCACGCGAAGTAGAACGCGATCCAGCTCCAGGGGATCATGTGAACCAGCCGACGGCGGAACAGCTGCCATCCGCGGCTGTTCCAGCCGGCCCAGGCCCCTAGCGCCATACCGGCGCCCGCGGCGGCCCAGCCGATCCAGCCCGCCAGGCCGAGCGGCAGGCCCATGCCCCACACGATCATATTTTGCAGCGGGAACACATACGGAATTCGCCCAACCCACTGCTGGCTTGGCGGCGAGTCGGCCTCGCCGCTGATATAGCTGCCGATCGTCCGGATATTGTCGATGAAGCGCGGGTCCGGTCGCAAATCGAAGAACGAGGTGCCCATAAAGGCGTCCGGTTGGAGCATGCGGAATGCGACAATCGACAGGAGGCCGGCCAGCGCCAGCAGCCCGATCCCTGTGATCGGGTGAAGTGGCGCAGCGGCGAAACGCGATTGTTCGCCCGCTCGCCCGATCGGCCCCTCATCCTCTCGCCGGCCGGTGCCCCATACGCGTATCGCCACGGCGATGATCGCGACCAGCCCCAGCGTCGCCATGGTCACACGGCAGGCCATCGCCGCGCCAATGCTGAGGCCAAGCGCCGCGAAGCTACCGATCCCACCGTCCTGCCCGGCCCGCACCGCCCAGTAGATCGCCAGCAGCGTGAAGAAGGCTGTGGCCGAGTCGACCGTAAAAAAGTGCGCGATCTGGATCGGCAGCGCCGACAGCGCCATGAACAGCGCCGCCAGCAGGCCGATGCGCCGGCCATATAGCCGTCGGCCGATCAAGAAGACCACCACGATGCTCAGCAACTGAAACAGCGCCGACCAGGAGCGGCCGACCCGGTGCACAAAATAATAGCTGGTGAGATCATCGCCGGCTCGGTTCAGCAGCTGTTGAAGAAGCGCGCTGCGTGGGCCTTGCAGGTCGGGGTTTGGAATCACCGGCGCGCTATCCCAATTCGTGGGCGTGGCGGCGCGCACCGTCGGCCGCAGCGCGTCGGCGGGGGTCAGCATCACTGCGGTGAGATGCGTCAGCGTCTGCGGCAGCAAGCCGTAGACGTAAAAGGTGTTGCCGCTATTGCGTGGGTTGAGTGGGTTGCGCGATGAATCGAGATATTCGGACAAGCTGGCCGGCATCTTCAGCCGATCGGCCACCTGGGTCATGAAGCGTTCGTCGGGGTGCTGGCCGGTGTCGCTATCCCAGCCGTACAGGTTGAGCGTGCAGAACGAAGCGCCAAGCGCGACGATCGCTGCGAGAAGCAGCCAGGTGAGCCAGGATGCCTGCCGCCTCCTAAGCGTCGAGTGTGTCGGGGCGGCAGGAGTGTCTTCGGAAGCCCAGTTGCTGGTCATAATTACGTGTGTCGCTCGCTTAATGAGCAGTTTCGATTGTGAATAGCGCGGCCACGCGCCGCGAACCACGGTATTATAGGCAGGATCGCCAGCCGCGTCCAATCAAGATCGCGTAAGCGC
>DATFXE010000251.1:0-7494 GCA_035258585.1 Roseiflexaceae bacterium
TGTTTGCGATGGAGCAGATGGATGTCGAGCCGGACATCCTGGTCAGCGCCAAGTCGATCGCCGCTGGCCTGCCGCTGGCCGCCACCACTGGCCGCGCCGAGGTGATGGATAAAGCCCACGTGGGCGGGATCGGCGGGACGTATGGCGGCAACCCGCTGGCCTGCGTCGCCGCGATCGAGGTGCTGAAAGCCTTCCAGCAGGGCGACTTGCTTGCACGCGCCGGCCGACTTGGGCAAACAGTGTGCGAGCGCGCCAATGGCTGGAAGAACCAGTTTTCGCTGATTGGCGATGTGCGCGGCATGGGTGCGATGATCGCGATCGAGCTGGTCAAGGATCGCGCCACCCGCGAGCCGGCCCCCGACGAGGTGCTGACGGTGGTCAAGCACTGCGCCGAGCGCGGGCTGCTGACTATGCGCGCCGGCTTGTATGCCAACTGTCTGCGCCTGCTCATGCCGCTGACGATCACCGACGATCAGCTCCAGGAAGGCCTGGACGTACTGGAGGACGGGCTGCGAGCCCTGAACGGGTGATGGGGCGACCCCGCCCATTGGAGACCTTTACTATTCTTAACTATGAGCAACATCACGATCACCAACACGCGGCCCGAACACTTGGCCGCGCTGGCCGAGCACCAGCGGCTCTGCTTCCCCACCCTGGAGCCCTACGAGTGGATGACCGAGGAGCATTTCGCCTCGCACCTGCGCCTGTTCCCCGAGGGCCAGCACGTCGCGCTTGATGGCGAGCGCGTGATCGGGCAGAGCAGCACGTTTCGGATCAGCGGCGAACGCGCGCTCAACCAGCACGCCTATATGGACATCCTGGGGCAGAGCTATTTCACCAACCACGACCCGAGCGGCGAGTGGCTCTACGGGGCCGATATGAGCGTCCACCCCGATTATCGCGGCCGCGGGATCTCACGGCTGCTCTACGATGCACGCAAGAATCTTTGCCGCCAACTGAATTTGCACGGCATGGTCGCCGGCGGCATGGTTCCGGGCTACAAGAACTATCGCGATCGGATGAGCGTCGAGGAGTATGCTCAGGCGGTTGCCGACGGCAAGATGACCGACCCAACCCTGACGCCGCAGCTGCGCGCAGGCTTCAAGCTGCGCGGCATTCTCTACAACTACATCGAGGCCGGCGATCTGGGCAACGATTCTACGCTGATTGTATGGGAGAACCCTGATAGGAGGACATAATGCCGCAGGAATATCAGAATTTTATTAATGGCGAGCGGGTTGCCTCTTCCAGCGGCGCTACGATTGAGGTCCGCGATCCCGCCGACACGGATGAGGTGATCGGCCTGGTGCCGGCCTCGAACGTGGCCGACGCGCAGGCGGCCATCGCCGCGGCACGCGATGCCTTTCCCAAGTGGGCCGGGCTGACCGCACCCGAACGTGGCAAGATCTTCTACCGCGCCGCCAATATCCTCGAAAGCCAGCTCGATACCTGGGCCACCGAGCTGACGCGCGAAGAGGGCAAGACCAAGCTCGAATCGCAGCGCGAAGTCGTGCGCTCGGTCGACCTGCTGCGCTACTTCGCCGGCGAGGCCTGGCGCGTCGGCGGGGACATGCTGCCGGCCGATACGCCACATACGCTGCTCTACAGCCTGCGCGTGCCGCTGGGCGTCTGCGCGATCATTACGCCTTGGAACTTCCCGCTCTCCATCCCGGTCTGGAAGATCGCGCCAGCGCTGGTAGTAGGCAATACCGTGGTGTTCAAGCCGGCCTCGGCCACGCCGATCATGGGTATCAAGCTCGCCGCGCTGCTCCACGAGGCTGGGCTGCCTGCCGGCGTGCTGAATGTGGTCACCGGCGCAGGTGGCGCGCTTGGCGACACGCTCGTTACCGACGAGCGGATCGACGCCGTCTCGTTCACCGGCTCGTATGCGGTCGGCCAGGCGCTTTACCAGAAGACCGCGCCGCGCATGACCCGCACGCACCTGGAGATGGGCGGCAAGAACCCGGTGATAGTCGCCGCCGACGCCGATCTGGATAAGGCGGTGTCGATCGCGGCGGCGGGCGGCTTCGGGCTGACCGGACAGGCATGTACCGCCACCAGCCGCGTGATCGTCGTGCGGCCGGTGGTCAAGGAGTTCACCGAGCGCTTTGCGGCCGCCGCGCGCAAGCTGCAAGTCGGCCCTGGCTTGGCCGATGGCGTCCAGATGGGCCCGGCCGTCAGCAAGGGCCAACGGCAGACCGACCTGGAGTATATCGAGATCGCGCGCGGTGAGGGCGCCGAGGTGCTGGCCGGCGGCGGCATGCCCGATGGCAGCCAGTTCAGGCGCGGCTACTTCGTCCAGCCGACGGTGCTGACCAGGCTGCGGCCGGATATGCGGATCGCCCAGGAGGAGGTCTTCGGTCCGGTGGTCGGCATCCTGGAGGCTGGTGATCTTGAAGAGGCTTTTTCGATCGCCAATAACGTCAGCTACGGCCTCACAGCCGGGGTCGTGACCAACGATCTGCGCACGGCCATCCGCTTCGCCGAGCGCGCCGAGGCCGGCATGGTCAAGGTCAACCAGGGCACGGTCGGAGCTTCGATCCAGGCGCCATTCGGCGGATTCAAGCACAGCGGATCGGGCATGTTCCGCGAGATGGGCAAAGGCGCGATTGAGTTCTTTACCAAGATCAAGACGATCTACATGGATGGCCAGTAGGACGGCGGAGTGCGCTGAATTGTCAATAGCTTGTATCTATTTCGATCACGTGCATGATGTGGCGGGCAGCTTATCATAAGCTGCCCGTCGCTACTCAGACGCGCTCATTTAAAAATGCTCAAAGAGTTTCAAAGGTTCACCATGTGGAATTGGCTGCGGCGCTGGTTGAACGACATCCCGATCCACGACCCGATTGTGCGCCAGCAGGCCGCCCTGACCCAGGTTATCCTGCTCGGCCTGATCGGCATATTCGCCTTCGCCGCTGTAGTCACGCTTCTGGCGCCGCTACTCGTGGCCTCTATTTCGCTCGCGCAGGTGCTACACAGCGTGGTGGCTAACGGTATAGCGGCCCTGTTGTTTGCGGCGCCACTATCGCTGCTCCGGCGAGGATACTTCCGGCTGACGGTGATATTTCTGATGATCTTTTTTATCCTGCTGCCCGCATTTATAGCCGTCAATCAAGGGTTATCAGATAATGTCGCGCTGCTCCTATCTACGATCCCGATCACGCTCGCCGCGCTCGTGCTGGGCCGCCGCGCATTGCTGCTCACCCTCGGGGCGGCTATTGCGGTCGTGAGTATCGCCGCCGTCTGGGAGCAGTTCGTCAAGCCAGAGTTCGACGCAAGAGCCATAATCATCAATTTTACGCTGATCACCAGTGTGCTCGCGCTGTTCCTCGACCGATTCGGGGTCATACTGCGTCACGCGCTGGACGCCGCGCTGATACGTGAGCGCGAGCTGGAAGCCAGCCGTGCTGCGCTACAAGCGCGTACGCACGAACTTGAACATGAGATCGCCGAGCGCCGGCGGGTCGAGGCCGCGCTGCGCGAGAGCGAAGAGCTCTACCGGCTGATCACCGAGAACTCCAGCGACCTGATCAGCTTGCTTGACCTCGACGACGCTGGCCAACGGGTCTATGCCAGCCCATCCTACCGGGCTGTGCTGGGCTACAGCCCAGAAGATCTGCTCGGCCATCAAGGCGCCGGCCTCATCCATCCCGATGATGTAACTACGGTTGTCGAACAATTTGGGCGCATCGCGGTTGCTGGAAGGGTGCAAACCACATATCGCCTCCGCCACGCCGGCGGCTCCTGGCGTTGGATCGAGACCCAGGTAAGCGCAATCATGCAGAAGGGCCGCCGCTATGGTGTGGCAGTTGGCCGCGATGTCACCGATCGTAAGCGCCTTGAGGCGGAGCTGATGCAATCCCAACGGCTGGAAAGTGTCGGCCGGCTGGCCGGCGGCGTCGCGCACGATTTCAATAACTTGCTGACCGCGATCATGGGGAATATCGAGCTGGCACACGATAGCCTGCCGTCAGGCCATCCCGCCCGCTCCGATCTGAACGAAGTCGCGAAATCTTCGGCGCGCGCGGCCGAGCTGACGCATCAGCTGCTGGCGTTTGCCCGCAAACAGATTATCGAGCCGCATGTGATCGATCTCAACCAGCTTATCCTCGACATGGATAAGCTGCTGCGACGTTTGATCGGCGAGCATATCGATTTGATCGTTCTCACCAACCCCGATCTTTGGCGGGTGCGCGCCGATCGCGGCCAGATCGAGCAGATTGTAGTCAATTTGGCGATCAACGCGCGCGACGCGATGCCTGGCGGCGGCACGCTCACGATCGAGACTTGCAATGTGCAGTTCGACCACGATTATGCCCATCGCCATATCAGCGTCAGTCCGGGCTCTTATGTCATGCTAGCGGTTAGCGACACCGGGACCGGCATGGATGAGGAGACCCAGGCGCAGATCTTTGAGCCTTTCTTCAGTACGAAGGCGCCGGGGCGCGGGACAGGATTGGGGTTGGCGACCTGTTATGGCATTGTCAAGCAACACGGCGGCAATATCTGGCCCTACAGTGAGCCGGGTCACGGCAGCACATTCAAAATCTATCTGCCGCGGGTCGAAGCGCCGCTCGAAAATGGCGCGCCACCCACGGCCGCCGACGATCTGCCGCGCGGCACAGAGACAGTGCTGCTGGCGGAGGACGAGCCTTCGGTGCGTACTCTGGCGGCACGTGTGCTGCGCGCCCAGGGCTACACTGTGATCGAGGCGGAAAACGGCGACGCCGCGCTCCAGCGGGCCCAAACGTGGGCTGGTTCGCCGATCGATCTGCTGCTGACCGACGTGGTCATGCCGCGGATGAGCGGCAAGATACTGGCGGAGCACATACATGCCCTCTATCCAGACAGCGAGGTGTTGTTCATATCGGGTTACACCGACAACGCGATCGTCCACCACGGCCAGCTCGATCCCGGTATTGTGTTTTTACAGAAGCCCTTTTCGCCGGCGGCGCTTGCGCGTAAAGTGCGCGCGGTGCTGGACGCCCGCGCTGGCTGAGCGAATATTGATACAGTAAAGAGGTCTTTGTAATGCAACAGAATATTCGTCGCTGGCTCGACGCCCTTCCGCTCAGCGATCCACTGGAGCGCCGCCAGGCCGGAATGCTCCAGATCATGCTGCTGATCGTCCTCGGTGGCTGCGCGGTAGGGATGCTGATCAGCTTCCTGAGCAACATGATGTCGACGACGTTAGTCGTCTCGATCACAATTTACATGCTACTGGTGGTGTGTACGATCGGGGCATTGATAGTGCTGCGCCGCGGGCATTTTGCCCCAGCGGTCGCGCTGGCGATCGGCGCGATCATTCTGGCGATCGGCATATCGCTGTTTACCGGCGGTTTCACAAACCCGACCGGCGCATTTGTGTCTTTCACACTACCAATCACGATGGCTGGGTTGCTGCTGGGCCGGCGTGGGCTGCTGCTGGCAACCGGGACCGTCATTGGGATCGTTGTCATCGCCGGCCTGCTTCAAGCCAGCGCGCCCGGCATCATCGGCTTCATCCCCGTGCCGCGGCCCTCCACTACCACGCTCATCCCAGTTTTTATCCTGCTGATCGTTGTGCTGAGCCTGTTTCTCGACCGGTTTGGCACATCGCTGCGCAATGCGCTGGCCGCCACACAGGCGCGCGAGCAGGAGCTGGAACAGCTGCGCGCATCGCTTGAAGCCACGGTGGCCGAGCGCACCACCTCGCTTCAGCAAGCGCTCCAGGAGGGCGAGCAGCGTGAGGCGCGCCTGGCCAAGACTCTGGAAGACCTGAGCGCCAGCCAGCAAACCGTGCGCGAGCTGAGCGCCCCGGTCATCCCGGTGCTGCCGGGCGTATTGGTGGCCCCGCTGATCGGCGCACTCGACAGCGCTCGCGCCGCCGAGCTGACTGATAATGTCCTTGGGATGGTCGAGCGCGAACACGCCCACCATGTCATCTTCGACATTACCGGCGTGCCGCTCGTCGATACACATGTCGCTCAGGTCCTGCTTCAGACAACCACCGCCGTGCGGCTTCTCGGCGCGCAGGCGCTACTGGTTGGTATACGGCCGGAGGTCGCGCAGACGATGGTGGCGCTCAATCTGGATATGGGAGCGCTGCGATCCTACTCGAATCTGCGCGAAGCTATTGGCGCGCTGCTTGCGCTAGGCGGCGATCAGGCGCCGCGGATCGCCGTTCAGGCCGCTTCACCGCGCAACTGAGCGATTGGCAAGAACAGCACGCCCGCGTGACGTGGAAAATGTGGAAGAGAGGTAGGTTCTGTTGAGCGGCGAGAGGATATTCTGATGCAGCCCGATGTCATTCTGATCGGCGGCACTGTTCATACGATGGACACAGCCCATCCGCATGCGACTGCTCTGGCGATTACGCGCGACCGGATCATGGCGGTGGGAGACGACGAGGCGATCGCGGCGTTGGCCGGCTCCGCAACCCGGCGGATCGATCTGGCTGGCCTTACCGTCGTGCCGGGCTTCAACGATGCGCATGTCCACCTGTGGAAAGAGGGCATGCTGCTCAGCCAAGTCAATGCCCGCCCCAGTGTAGCGCCCTCGGTCGAGGCGCTGATCGACGCCTTCGCGGCGCGCGCGGCCCAGACACCCGCCGGACAGTGGATCGAGGGCCGCGGCTACGACGAGACCCGCCTGGATGAGCGGCGTCATCCCACGCGACACGACCTCGACCTTGCCGCGCCCAATCACCCCGTGGTGCTTGGGCGCACCTGCGGGCATATCGTCGTCGCCAACAGCCGGGCGCTCAGGTTAGCCGGCGTGACGGCTGACACACCTGACCCACCTGGCGGCGCGATCGATCGCGACGAACGCGGCGAGCCGACTGGCGTGCTGCGCGAGACTGCTATGGCGCTGGTTCGATCGGCCCAGCCGCCGCCCAGTGAGGAGGAGCTCGAGCGCGCCCTAATCGGCGGCGGGCGCAAATGCCTCGCGCTCGGCATCACCAGCGTAGGCGAGCCCGGTGTGGATCCACACACTGTAGACATCTACCGGCGCCTTGCGGCCGAGGAGCGGTTGCCGCTGCGCTGCGATGTCATGGCCATGACCATCCTGCCAAATGGCCAGCGCGCCGCACCGCCGGCAGCATGGCGCTCGCGCCGTGCCAAATGCGATACCGTCAAGCTCTTCAGCGATGGCGGCCTGAGCAGCGGCACAGCCGCACTGAGCATGCCCTACCGCGGCAGACATGACTGCGGGCTGCCGCGCTTCCCGGCCCGGCAATTGGCCGAGGAGGTGCGCCTGATCTGTAATGCCGGCCTGAGCGTCGCGGTTCACGCGATCGGCGATGCGGTGATCGGCGACTTGTTGGATGCATTCGAAGCCTGTCTGACGACCGACCACCAACCACCGACCACAAATCATGGTTCGGCGCTAAACGTCAGTCATCAGTCGTCGGTGGTCAGTCGTCGCTTGCGGATCGAGCACTTCGGCCTTCCTAACGCCGCTCAGCTGGCGCGAGCGCGCCGCCTCGGCGTGGTGGTGGCCACACAGCCA
>DATFXE010000252.1:0-5303 GCA_035258585.1 Roseiflexaceae bacterium
GTCGTGTTATTTACAAGCAAGAACCTTCTTGTATCGAGCGTAATCTGCTATTTCTTCCGTGGCGCCAGCAGAGTACCATGGGCGAGTTACATTCGAGTTCAGGCGAATGTGACACGAGTTACAAAGCCAGTGCTGAGGACCGAGGACTGAGGACTGAGGCCGGCCTGCGCCTGCCGCATGCTGTTCCCTATCGCCTATCCGCTGTGCTACAATACTCATTACGCATCAGCATTACTGATCTCTGTGCAAACAACTAATGTCTTCGTAGGGAGGTGTGGAGGGGCCCAGGTACCCTCTGGGTGCCCCCTCCACACCTCCCCTGGTGGGGGTTCGGGGCGGCAAAGCCGCCCGAACCCCCACTAAAAGATAAGCAATCAATGCAGAGAGCAGTAGGAATCGCGCTATGTTCGGAGATGACATTGTTGTCGAGACCAGGCTGATCCCCCCGCGGCTGCCGCGCCGCTGGCTGCGCCGGCCACGGTTGGATCGGCTGCTGGCAAACGCGGCCGAGTACCCGATCACAGTCGTCAGCGCTGGCGCGGGATACGGCAAGAGCAGCGCGCTGACCTCATTCGCCGCGCGCGGTGGGTGGCCGGTGATATGGTATAGCCTCGGCCAGGGCGCGGCCGACCCACTAGTTTTTCTGCTGCACCTGCTCCACGCCTGCCGCAAGGTTGCGCCTCAGGCCGGCGCACGCGCTGTTGTGCTGTTGGAGCAGCACAGCCAGGGCACCCAGTCCTGGGGTCAGGCGCTCGACTCGCTGGTCAACGACCTGGCGCGCACGCTCGACGACGAGACGATCCTGGTGCTGGACGACGCGGATATCGTCGACGACGCGCCCCATACCGGCGCACTGATCGAGCGCTTGATCGAGCAAGCGCCCACGCGCCTGCATGTGCTGCTTTCGAGCCGCCACACGCCCTCCCTCAACACGCTTCCGATCCTCCAGGCCCGCGGCGAACTCTACACCATCGGCGAGCAGGAGCTAGCCTTCGACGCGGATGAAATCGGCGCGCTGTTCGAGTCTGTCGAAGGACGCGCGCTGAGCTCAGCTGATGCGACGGCCATATACGAGCAGACCGGCGGCTGGCCGATCGCGATCCAGCTGCTTTGGCAGGGCGTCCAACGTTCGAACGTTCAACATCCGGCCGCCCAATCGTCGCTCTCACACGATGTTCTCTTCACCTACCTGGCGCAAGAGGTTCTAGCTGGCCAGCCGGCGGACATTCAGTCGTTTTTGCTGCGATCGGCGATCCTGGCCGAGCTCGACCCGCTCGTCTGCGACCATGTGCTCGGCGAGAAGAACTCGACCGTGCGGCTGCGCGCGCTCTACCAGCGCGGCCTGTTCCTGACAGCCATTGGCGCCGAGCAGTTTCGCTACCACCCGCTCTTTCACACCTTCCTCCAGCGGCGCGCGCGCGCCAGCTTGCCCGATTGGGCCGAACTGCACGCTCGCGCCGCGGCGTTCTACCGCCTGAGCGGCGCAGGTGAGCAGGCGCTCTACCATCTAGTTGCGATCGGAGACAGCGCCGACCTGGCGATCCAGCTGACACGCCTGGCGCAGCTGTGGATCGAAGAGGGCCGGCTGGTCACGCTGCTGTCCTGGATCGACCAGCTGCCGGCTGCCGCGCTCGCGTCTCAGCCGCAGCTACTCATCGCCCACGGCGACGCGTTGCGCATGCTGGCGCGCTTCGATGACGCGCTGGCCGCCTACGCCGAGGCCGAGCGGCGCTACGCCACGCTCGACGACCTGGTGGGCCAATCGCTGGCGCTGCGTGGCCAGGCCCAGATCTACCTTGATACCGTCCGCCCGGCGCTGGCCACAGCACTACTGCGGCGGGCGTTCAAGCTGCTGCCACCCGAGCGGCGTGAGGGTCGCGCCTCGCTGCTGCGCCTGATCGCAGAAAATCGACTGAACAGCGGCCGTGCCGATCAGGCAGCGCGGCTCTATCGCGTCGCCAGCCGACTCAGCCTGATCGACGACCCCAGCGGCCCCGACCCGCGCGTCTTCCTGCGGCTGGGCCGGCTGGTCGAGGCGCGCGCTCTGCTGGAAGGTCAGCTCCTGCGCGATCGCGTCACGCCCAGCGGCGGCCGGCATCCCGAAGGCCACCGCGAGCCGACCTTGCTGCTTTCATTAGTATGCGCGCTCCTGGGCGACCCGGAGGCGGCGCTGCGCTACGCGCGCGAGGGCCTAGCCACATCCCGCCAGATCGGCTCGGCGCTGTCCGAAGCGATCGCGCATATCCGCCTGGGAAACGCGCTCCAGCTCGTGACACCACCGGACATGGCCGTGGCCCGCGAGCATTACTTGCAAGCGATGGCGCTGGCGGATGCCTTCGCCGTGCCGCGTACCAAGGCCGCGGCCTATTTGGGGCTAACCCTGCTGCACGGCTTCAACAGCGATATGGACGCAGCCTACGCCGACGCCCAGGCCGGCCTGGCGATCGTCGAGCGCAGCGGCGACGCCTGGACCGTCGCACGGCTCTGGACCGCGCTTGGCGCGGTCAGCGCCATCCACGGCGCGCCTGAGACCGAGAGCCTGCTCGGCGAGGCGCTGCAGCGGCATCAGATCTGCAAAGATACATACAGCCAGACGGTCGTGCTGCTCTATTATTCGATCTGGCATCACCGCACCGGGCGGCTGGACGAAGCACAGTGCTATGCACTCGAGGCGCTGCGGCTGGCGCGGCGCTACCGCTATAACGGGCTGCTGACGAGCCTCACCCTGTTTGGCCCACGCGACCGCATGGCGCTGGTGCCGATCCTGCTGGCCGGCCGCACCAGCCCGGAGCTGCGCACGTGGTCGGGTGCGCTGCTCGCGCAGGGCTTTCCTGCAATTGCCGCCGACGAAGCGACACAAACATACCATCCGGGGGCGACGCTGCGCATCCAGCTCCTGGAGCGGCTGCGCGTCTGGCGCGGCGGCGCGGAGGTCGAACCGCGCGCGTGGCAGCGCAAAAAAGCACCGCAGTTGCTGGCGCTGCTGCTGACTAACCGGCAGCGCTGGCTGCCGCGCGAGCAGATCTGCGATATGCTCTGGGCCGAGGACGATCCCTCTGATGCCGGGACACAGTTCAAGGTTACGCTCAACGCGCTGAACGCCGTGCTGGAGCCATCGCGTCCGCCACGAACCCCGCCGTTCTACATCCGGCGCCAAGGCGGCGCGTACCGCTTCTGCCCGCCCGATGGAGCCTGGCTGGATGCAGCGGAGTTCGAAGAACGGCTCGACGCCGCCTGGGCCCAGATCGCCTCCGGCGAAAGCGGCGCGGCGCAGCAGCAGCTGGAGCGGGCCCTGGCGCTGTATTCGGGCGACTACCTGGGCGACTACCTGTACGAGGACTGGTCGGGCGCGGAGCGCGCGCGGCTGGCCGACCGTTACCTCGAAGCCGCGACGCAACTGGCCAGACTACAGATCGAGCGCGACCGACCTGCCGAAGCCATCCGGCTGTGCGAAAACATCCTCGCGCGCGATCCCTGCTGGGAAGATGCCTACCAGCTGCTCATGCGCGCCCACATGCGCCAGGGCAACCGGCGTCAGGCGCGCGCGACCTACGATCGCTGCGTGCGCAGCCTGCGCACACACCTCAACGTGGCGCCGCTGATACAGACGACCGCGCTGTACGAAGACCTGCTGCGCTAAGAAAAGGTCCCTCGCAAGTCAACAGTTGGAACGCAGATACGATTTACTGTACTATGAGGGATCTGGAAAATCTAAATCATCCCTGGGGAGGTGTGGAGGGGGCACCCAGAGGGTACCCGGGCCCCTCCACACCTCCCCAGGGTGGGGGTTCGGGGGCGGGCGCAGCCCGCCCCCGAACCCCCACCCTGGGATGTTTTGAAATTTCTGAGTCCCTGAATGGTGTTGGCGAACCTTCCCGATCGTGGCACGCGGCTTGCTTTATTAGGTAGTGGATGATGCGGCGAGGCATCACAAGCCTAGAACAACGATTGGAGGAGCGATATGATCAACTTCATTCTGTGGTTACTATTCGGCGCGTTGGTCGGCTGGCTCGCGAGCATCGTGATGCGGACGGACGCGCAGCAGGGCGCGCTGCTCAACATTGTGGTCGGCATTGTCGGCGCGTTCCTGGGCGGTTTCTTGTTCAACCTGCTGGGCATTGGCGGCTCGAACATCAACAACAGCGACTTCAGCCTGAGCGCGCTGATCGTCTCGTTTGTCGGCGCGGTGGTGCTGCTGGCGATCGTCAACCTGTTCCGCCGCGGTACGGTTCGCTAACGGCTTTTCATACTGGTCTGAGGCTCCGCGCCCCTCTGTGGGCGCGGACCTTTTTGTTGCGCCATCAAGGAAGCGCATTCGACACATGGCGCGATCCTCGGTACAATGCCGCTACTTCCCGCCTTCTCGTGCGAAAACGATCGCCGGCAGCAAATAGCAGCATACCGGCTATGCGAAGGAGTTCGCGATGATCGAGACCGAAACAAGCTACCGTCACATCCTGTTCGAGCAGGATGGCGCGCTCGCCTATGTGACGATGAATCGCCCTGCCAAGCGGAATGCCCTGTCGATCGAGCATATGCAAGAGCTGATCAGCTGCTTCAGAGCAATTGGTGGCCGGCGCGAACTGGCTGTCGTGATCCTGTGCGCCAACGGGCCGGCCTTCTGCGCGGGGCACGACCTTGGCGAGATGATCGGGCAGGCGCCGGAATTCTATGAGCACGAGTTCGCGGTCTGCACAGAGCTGATGGAGACGATCATCGCCATCCCGCAGCCGGTGATCGCCCAGGTCCATGGCGTCGCCACCGCTGCCGGCTGCCAGCTAGTGGCGACTTGCGATCTGGTTGTGGCCGCCGAGGAGGCGCGCTTCGCCACGCCCGGCGTCAAGATCGGGCTGTTCTGCTCGACGCCGATGGTCGCCCTGAGCCGCGCCGTGGGGCGCAAGCAGGCCATGGAGATGCTGCTGACCGGCGAGCTGATCTCGGCGCACGATGCGCGGGCGGCCGGGCTGATCAACCGTGTCGTGCCGGCCGCCGCGCTCGAGCAGACCACGCGAACGCTGGCCGAGCAGATCGCGGCCGCCAGCCCACTGGTGGTGGGCATCGGCAAGCAGGCGTTCTATCGCCAGCTCGACCTGCCGCTGCACGAGGCGTATGCCTACGCCAGCGAGGTGATGGCCGCCAACGCCGCGCTGGAGGATGCCCAGGAGGGCATGTGCGCTTTCCTGGAGAAGCGTAAGCCGATCTGGCGCGGGAAATGACCCCAGGTGGCAACTTACAGCTCGCCGCAGAATGCGACGTGCGATCGCACCTTGCGTCCTGCAACTTGCGACGGACGGTAACGACAA
>DATFXE010000253.1:0-7151 GCA_035258585.1 Roseiflexaceae bacterium
ACCGGCCTGTTGGATCGAAAGCCGCACAAAGGCATAGGTGAAGGCCATAAATGTTCCGTAGCCGAAGGTCGGAAAGAGAAACGCCACCGGCTCAGTCTGCCCGCTCAACCAGATCCCCAGGTTCATCAGCCCAAGGAAAAATAGGCCGACCGCCGCCACCCGCGCCGCCGGGTAGACCAGCGCGACGTAGATGATCGGCACCAGAAAAATGATCGGTTGGAGGAATGACTCGTCGATCAGCGACTGTATCGCCAGGCACAGTAACCCGATCAGCAGCAGAAAGGCCCACATGTGGCGCCAGAGCCAGTGGGATGCGCGCGACGGGACGCCGATCAGCACCAGCAGCAGCGCGAGGTACAGCAGAACCAGTGTGGCATAGAGCGCTACATTCGCGATTAGAACATGGTAGACGATACCGAAGCTCAGCAGCAATGCGCACGGTAGGCCGGCCGCCGCCAGGCCCGCCCACATTACCGATCGGCCGACGTTGATATTCTCCAGGTCGGGCGGCCGTGTGAAAGCTGCTATCAAACGATGTGTGACTGTACTCATTGGCTCCAGGCCATGTTCAGTAAGCAGTCGGCAGTCGGCAGTCAGCAGTCAGCAGTGTAACTGCTGACTGCTGACTGCTAGCTGGCGACTATGCCCTGCGCCTTGTCTTAGCTATTTGACTCGAGCGGCACGACCGCTAGGGTGCAGCGCGAGACACACACCAGCTTGTCGGACTCATCGAAGATCTTGACCTCCCAGACGTGCGTGGTCCGACCGGAATGGAGCGGTGTGCCGATCGCGGTCAGCATACCGGAGCGCTTGGGCCGCACATGGTTGGCATTGATCTCCAACCCGACGACACCCTTGCCTGGCGGGCAGTTCAGCGCCCCGCCGAGGCTCGCGACCGATTCGGCCAGCGCGACCGAGGCGCCGCCGTGCAGGTAGCCATATGGCTGATGATGCGCCGGCGTAATCGGCATCGTCGCCACTACGCGGTCTGGCGTTAGCTCCTGGAATGCGATGCCGAGCGTTTTGCCCAGCCACTCGCGCTCAAATATCTGCGGATTGAGATCGCCCATTGTATTTGCTCCAACTTCGCCGCCGGCCAGAATCATGCGTAGTGCCGGCGGGTGTTGGGACTATTATACCTTTTGACGGAGACGATCGCGCGAAACGGCCGACGGTTCCAGCGCGATCGTCCGACTTGAACCGGTGAACGCGCGCACAGCCAGGTAGCTCAGGAAGCCGATCGGGCCGAGCATCAAGGTAAAGAATAGTACCGGCGCCATGATCCAGGCGCTGACCCCACGCTCGCGGCTGTCGAGGTAGGCCCAGCGCCCGACGAACAGGTCGAAGGCCAGGAAGTGCGCCCAGGCCAGCGTGGCGCCCACCGGAGTTCCAAGCACCGCGGCAATGCCGGGCAGGGTGGGATTTGTGACTGCGGCGAACAGCTCGCCAAAGCGCGGCAGCGCCAGCGCCAGGTAGAGCAGCGCCGGCGCCGCGCTGACGAGCGGCGACTGCATGACACGGCGGGTCCAGCGCCAGTGCGGCAGCGCGATCATCAGCAACCAGAACGGCATTACCAGCAGGCTGCTGAGAGAAAAGAAAATGTCCATTGAAACAAGCCTTTCACACATGGAGAAGCATTGTGATAGAGATTGATGTCAACAACGACCGGCCGATTGGATTGACTGCGATGCCTATCTCCGCCGAATCAGCAAGAGCCCCACAACGATCAGCGCAACTGCGATGAAAGGCGCCGCCCCAGCGGCGCTGAGCTGCGCCAAGATCGCCGTAGCCACGCCAACATACAAGGGCACGAACCATTTGGCCAGGGCGACCAGCGGCCAGATCATCCACAGCATCCACCAGCGGAAGCCGTTGTGCCGCCGAATTGTGTGCTCGGCTCGCTCGTCGAGGCGGATAGTCTGGCCGTCGTACGCGCCTTCGGTCACCATCGCCCGCCGGTCGATCTGATAGGTCTTACGCTTGCACATAGGTATCTCCTTCTTATTGTGTAGCCCACCATGTCAGGCCCAGAAACACTAGTTGCATCGGCAGCCGCAGCCACAGCGGCGTCGGCGGTCGGCCGCGCAGTGGGACGTGGTTGCTGGCTGCGTTCACGTTGGCCGGAAACATCGCGAGGAGCAATGCGGCCAGGCCAAGACCCGCCAGACGCTGGAGCGAAGGTATCAGCAGGCCAATCGCACCGGCTGCCTCGAGTAGTCCAGTCAAGTACACCAGCGCCCGCGGATAGAGCAGCCACCGGGGGACCATCCGAATCAGGTCCTCCCGCATCGGCGTCAGGCGTGTCGCGGCGGTGAACAAGAACATCAGGGCGAGCGCATAGCGCGCTGCATCTGGCCAGGAGCCGAACATATCGATGCCCAGTGTGCCCAGGGCGCGAAACACCACAAGCGAAATAATCAGCAGTGCAAAAGGAATCATCTGTCATGCCTCTCTTGACAATTGCGGCCGTGCCTTGGTATGGCCACGAGCGCTCGGCTAATGTAGAGTCTTAACTGTGCAACGGCATCCGCTTGAGTCCGTGGACGATCACTGCTCCGGCCACCAGCGCCGTCGTTCCCGCTAGCGCCGCCAGTGCCGCCAGCGTGGCAGCGTCGGGTGCGAGCAGCGGCTGGCCGCGCAGCGCCTGCCAGATCAGCAGCGCGATCAGTCCGAGATAACTCAGGCCGGTAGTCCACACCAGCGCCACGCGATGGCCGTTGCCTAGTTTGCGCGTGCGCCTGTGCGTCAGCAGCCAGCCGACGATCGGCAGCGCCTGGAGCGCGTGCAGCCCGATGAAGTGGCCGATCCGCAGATCGCCTCCAATCGTGCTCCAGCCGGTGATCGGCAGACCAGGCCCGCCATCCTCCACTCCTACGCTGTGCGCACCGACGACCGCTACAGGCTGGTCGGCCGCCATGGCCGCGCGCTGCCCAGGGGTCGGCTGGATCATCAGCACTCCCGAGGCTCCGCCGACCAGGGTCAAGAACAGGCCCAGCCGCAGCGCCCAGGCGAACGCCGGGTCGGGCAGGCGTTGGAATAGCAGCAGCACGGCGGCGACCAAGTTCATGGCCCAGATCACAATCACGAACAGTCCCATGATCGAGAACAACATCTCGTCGAATGCCGTGCCGACGTTGAAGTGGCTCCTGGTGCCGCGCAGCACCTGCGTGACGATGATCACTATCTCTATCGTGCTGGCCAGCAGTGTCAGGAACGATACGGTCTTCACCAGGAAGCGGCGGCCTTGTACAAAGCTGAGCATCCACTGCAAGGTGAAGGAATACAGCGTGATCGAGATCGCAAACTTGAACGGCTTGAGCCAGCCCGGTGCACCTGTGATCGTGCGCGGGTCCACGGCTAAACCGACGATCGAGACCGCCAGCGTGACAAGCATCAGCATGCCCAGCAGCGTCAGCGAGCGGTTGGCTGCATAGGCGCGGCTCAGCGCCGCGCGCGGGTCGAGCAGCGCCACTAGGCCGAGTGACTGCGGTTGCGCGATCGGAGCTTCGGACGTCTGCGTCTGTTGTTGAAGCATCGTTTTCTCCTTCCAAATGTACCTGGCTCAATACTAGCGGTCCGAGCCTCCCAGCGTATCGTTAGGAATCGCTATCTTATGCGGACGAGGTGCCTAGTCTGCGGCTATGTCAAAAGGACTAGTGGGTCGTTTGGTTTCGCCATCGCCACTCGGTCGAACCGCAGAACCGCGGAACCAGTGAGCAGCGGTTCTGCAGTTCTGCGGTTCGTAAATGGCGATAGGCAAAACAACTGACCCACTAGCGATGAGAGACCAGAGACTAGAGAATGGCTCTCTTTGTGTCACGTGTCTCGTGTGTCGTGTCAGACTTGTGTCGATCGCACATTTCGCCTATACTGGCGGCGCAGCAGAATTATTGGATCAGCGAAAGAGGCTCCCAATGGCTTACTCATCGTTGATTGGGGCGCGTGTCAAACGCAAGGAGGATCCGCGGCTGATCACCGGCAAAGGCAACTATGTCGGCGATCTCAAGCTGCCGGGGATGCACCACGTGGCGTTCGTGCGCAGCCCATACGCCCACGCGCGCATCCGCGGCATCGACGCCAAGACCGCGCTGAATCGCCCTGGCGTGGTGGCAGTGATCACCGGCCGCGATCTGCCGCCGCTGTGCGGCCCAATGCCGATCGGCGGCGGCGAGGGCGGCGCTGCCCCGGACCCGGCCAACGACACCCGGCCGACCCATTACGCGCTTTCGATCGAGCGCGCCCGCCACGTCGGCGAGGCCGTGGCCGCAGTGATCGCCGTCACGCCCGAGATCGCCGCCGACGCCGCGGCTGAGGTGGTTGTCGATTGGGAGCCGCTGCCCGCGGTCGTCGATATGCTCAAGACGCGCGAGGATGGCGCGCCGCGCTTATTCGAGGATGCCCCCAATAATATCGACCACGTCTGGACTCGCAAGCGCGGCGACCCGGATGCGGCCTTCGCGAGCGCGCACCGCGTGGTCAGCCAGCGCATCAGCAGCCAGCGGCTCTCAGGCGTGCCGATGGAGGGCCGCGCGGTGGTGGCCGCGCCCGACCCGACCACCGACGGGCTGACGGTGTGGACGAGCTGCCAGGGGCCGCACCTCAACCGCGGCAACCTGGCCAAGGTGCTGCGCATGGAGGAGAACCAGATCCGCGTGATCGCGCCGGATGTCGGCGGCGGATTCGGCGTGAAGATCTACTCCTACCCCGAGGAGATCCTGCTGGCGGCGCTGGCGCGCGAGTACCGCATGCCGCTACGCTGGCTCGAGACGCGGCTGGAGCACATGGCCACCACCACTCACGGCCGCGCGCAGGTGTTCGACCTCGAGGTGGCGGTGCAGGAGGATGGCACGATCACCGGCCTGCGCATGCGCGGCGTGGGCGACCTGGGTGCGTACCCGGTCGATCCGGTCATCCCCGACCTGACGGGCATGATGGGCGTCGGCGCCTATGGTATCCCGTCGGTCGACATCGAGATCGCCTGCGTCTACACCAACACCACGCCGGTGGCAGCCTACCGCGGCGCCGGCCGGCCCGAGGCAGCCTACTACATCGAGCGCATGATCGACATCGTGGCCGACGAGCTGGGTATGGACCCGATCGAGGTGCGGCGCAAGAACTTCATCCCGCCCGACAAGTTCCCCTACAAGACGCCCTGCGGCCCAACGTATGACAGCGGTGAGTACGACAAGGCGCTGACGCGGGCGCTGGAGATTTCGAACTATGCGGCGTTGCGCGAAGAGCAGAAGCGACGATTGACCGAAGACGAAGGACGAAAGACCAATGGCGGCGAACCTTCGTCCTCGGTCCTTGGTCCTTCGTCGTTGCTCGGCATCGGGGTGGCCTGCTATGTCGAGATGTGCGGGTTCGGCCCATACGAGAGCGCGGTGGTACGGGTCGATCCGACCGGCACGGTCACGGTTTTCACGGGCATTTCGCCGCACGGCCAGGGCGGTGGCACCACCTTCGCCCAGATCATCGCCGACGAGCTGGGGGTGGACTTCGACAAGATCGTGACCAAGTACGGCGACACAGGCAACACGCCCATGGGCCAGGGCACCATGGGCAGCCGCAGCATTGCGGTGGGTGGGTCGGCGCTGGTGCGCGCGGCCGGCAAGGTGCGCGACAAGGTGCGCCAGATCGCCGCGCACATACTCGAGGCCGCGCCCGAGGACATTGTGCTGGAGGCCGGCCACTACCAGGTCAAAGGCGTGCCGGCGCGCTCGCTCACGCTGGCCGAGGTGGCTGCGCAAGCCTACAGCGATGGTCTGCCGAGCGAGATCGAGGCCGGCCTGGAGGCGACCGACTTCTTCGTGCCCAAGCTGATCTACCCGTTCGGCGCGCATGTCGCGGTGGTCGAGGTCGAGCGCGAGACCGGGATCGTGCGTATCCGCGAATATTACACCGTGGACGACTGCGGCCCACGCGTCAGTCCCATGCTGGTCGAGGGCCAGGTCCACGGCGGGTTGGCCCAGGGCATCGCCCAGGCGCTTCTGGAGGAGGTCGTCTACGACGCGGGCGGGCAGCTGCTCAGTGGCACGTTGATGGACTACGCTGTGCCGCGCGCGGACGATTTCGTTACTTTCCACACCGACCAGACGGTGACGCCGACGCCGCACAATCCGTTGGGCGTCAAGGGCATCGGCGAGGCCGCCACGATCGGCTCGACGCCCGCGATCGCCAATGCCGTGCTGGACGCGCTCTCCTCGCTGGGGGTGCGGCACGTGGACGTGCCGCTCAGGTCGGAGAAGGTCTGGCGGGCGATTGAGGGATAATTCAGTACGAGGAGCAGGAGACAATGGCTTATATTGATCTCAAGGCTGGCGACCCGGCCCCGGATTTCACGACTCTGACCGATACCGGGGAAACAGTCAAGCTGTCGGATTTTCGCGGCAAGCGCGTGGTGCTGTACTTCTATCCGAAGGATGATACCCCCGGATGTACCACGCAGGCATGCGGCTTTCGGGATAACTATCTGGCGATCGAGGAGAAGAACGCGGTGGTGCTGGGCGTCAGCCCTGATGGCGTCAAGTCGCACCAAAAGTTCAAAACCAAGTTCGATCTGCCGTTCACGCTGCTGGTAGATGAGAATCACGCGATTTCGGAAGCCTACGGCGTGTGGCAGGAAAAATCGATGCTCGGCAAGAAGTATATGGGGATCGTCCGCAGCCACTTCGTGATCGACGAGCATGGCAAGATCGCCGACGCGCAGGTGCAGGTCAGCCCGACCGACAGCGTCGAGCGGGCGTTAGCCGCCCTGGGGTAGGGGAGCATCTTTTTTGCGGGCGGATCAGATTGGCAGAGGACGAAGGGCGATTTCGCCACGAGCGGGGTTTCGGGCCGCGCGCGGCGCCCTTCGTTCTCTACAGTTTATTCCTCAATTCTCTCCAGCCGCGCCCTGGTCATGCCCATGCGCAGCAGCGTGTCGGGGAAAATCGTCCGCTCGCCGCGCACACGCTCCTCGATCCCGCCTGGTGGTGTGATCCAGGTGCCATTTTTGCTGGTATCGCGCAGCGCCACCCACTCGTCATCGCCACAGACGATCAGCGCATGATCGCCGGAGATAAGCTCGTCGCCGGAGAGGGTCAGGCGATACTCGTGCTGCTGGGGCGACCGTCGCCGCCCTAACACATTTTCGCCCTCGATCAGCGGCA
>DATFXE010000254.1:0-8070 GCA_035258585.1 Roseiflexaceae bacterium
TTTAACGAGCCCTAAGGGTAGGGCGGATATTCCGAGCGCGTCCACTCCCACATATTCCCGGCCATGTCGTCCACCCCTTCCGGCGTCGCGCCGCGCGGAAAGCACCCTACCGCCGTCGTTCCATCGTAGATTTCCTCGAAGTTAGCCCGCTCGCCATCCGGTTCCTCAGTGCCCCATGGATAGGGTCGTCGTTCGTGCCCACGCACCGCGTACTCCCACTCGGCCTCGCTCGGCAGCACATAGGCATGGCCCTCAGGATTATACACTGGATGCTCCGTCAACCAACGGCAGAACGCCGTTGCCTCGTACCACGAGACCCCGACAACTGGCTGGTTCGGGCGCATACGCCCGCCCTTCTCGTCGTTCCACCACTCCGGCTGATCCTTGAAGCGGCGGCGTTGCCAGTCTTCCAAGCCTTCGGTCGCAGCATCGTCGCGCGCCAGCCAGGCCCGCGCCGCATCGTCCCACCAGGGTTTCGTCTGGTTGTAGCCATCATCATCCATAAACAGTGTGTATTGGGCGTTGGTCACCGGGTAGCGGGCTATCGCGAACGGGCGTAGCTGGACGGCCGCAGCCGTTGCGTTGGTTTCGCTCTTTGCGAAATGGTCCGCGTAGCTATCAGCTTCCTCGGCTTTCCCTTCTGCACGCCAATGCGCACGCCAGAGATCACGCACTTGATCGGTTTCTTCCGACGTTATCCCGATCACGTAACTGCCGCCCTCCAGTTCGACCATCGCCGGCGGCAAGGTGCAAACATCAGGGCGCGGGTCGCCCACGCGCGCCAGCGCGTAGCCGCAGCGCACCCGCGCGGCGGCAGGCACGGCGTCAGGCGGGTGCCCCTCTAGCAGCCGCAGCGCCGCATCGCGCACCACCGCCCGCACCGGCCCCTGCCCCTTGAAGATCTCCAGTTCGGACAGCGCATCGGCGGCCAGCGCCAGCGCCGCAGCATGCTCAGATGGCATATCGCCGCGCGCGGCCAATTGCTCCAGGAAGCGCCAGCAGCGCTCCTGGCTCAAATGCCCCGCGCAGAGTAAAATCACCTCGCGCCACCAACTCGCTTGGAAGTGATCGAGCAGTTCGCCCCAGCGGTCGGACTCGGCGATATAGCGCGCGGCCAGAAACTCCTGGAATGACAAATGACTGAACCCAAAGCGGTTCTGCTCGACTTCGTCCAGTAAGCCGATGTGTACCGGCAGCTCGCTCAAAAACGTCCGCGCCAGGTCGGTGGCCTCGTGCTCCTGCTGCGTGCGCGGGCGTAGGTAGGCTGCGACCAATCGCTCCAGTGCGTCGCGGTCGATCAGCTTGCGCTCCTCACCACCGCAGTGCATCTGATAGGCGACCGCCGCCAGCAACTCGCGGCGCGCGTCGAGGCCTATCACTAGCTTGGCGCGCTCAATGCCGGCGGCATCGACTTTGCCGCGCCCGCCGCGCAGCAGCACCTTCACACATGTTTCGTAGAGCTGGGCGCGGTTCTCAGGCAGATGCTGGTCGTTGTAAAAGACGATGGCGATCACCGTCAGTAGCAGCGGGTTGGGCGCCAGCCCGCCCACGCCGCGATTACCACGAATGGCCTTCCGCAGCGCGGCGTCGAACGTAGCGGCCTCGCGAGTCACCCAGTCGCTGCTCGCCTTTGGATAAACTTGCCCGTACACACAGCGGCTCCAGTTGGCGATGAAGCGCTGCTGCTGCTCGTCGTCCAGATCGTCGACTGTGCAGATGACGAACCCTGCGCCGACCTCGGCCGCCCCGGTGTAGGCGGCCACCCGCGCGGTCACGACATATCGGCAGGCGGGGTAGCGCTGCGCAAACTCGCGCACGATTCCGCTGACGATCTCGCGCTCCTCAATGCGCGAGACCTCGTCGAGCCCGTCGAGCAGCAGAATCGCGCGGCCTTGCTCGCACGGTTTGGTGAAGAAATCGGCGGGCAGATCGAGGTTGCGGCTGCCGGCGTAGGTACTGAGGCAATCGAGCAGCAGCCGCGGGCCATTGCCGGTCAGCTCGCGCGGGCGGCACTCGCGCAGGTAACTGCCCAGCTCGCGCAGCGGCAGCAGCAGCGGCACCACTGGCTCGGTGATACCCAGATCCGCCAGGGGCGTGGGATCGTCCCGCGCGAGCGCCTCGGCCAGGCGAATGGCGGTGTAGTGCAGCAGGGTGGTTTTGCCGCTGCCAGGCTTGCCGACCACGGCGAGGCGCGGGTGGTCGCGCAGCGCTTCCGGCCAGGTCACCGTGCGTGGTGTCTCGCCAGGCAGGCCCGCAGCGTCAGCGCTAGGCGCGGCCGCGCCGTCCATGGCGCGGCGCAGCGCACCCCAGCCGCGCAGAGTGGCGGGCGGCGGCTCGCGCAGAGTCAGCGAAATATACAGCTCGGCGAGCGGGATCTCGACCGGGCGCTGCTCATCAATACCGCGCAGATCGAGGGTCGAATGGCGGGCGTAGAGATCGTCGAGGTAGCGCCGCAGCGCGCCATCGTAATCGGCCTTGGGCGCGGCCGGGGCCTGCTGATACACGTTGATTACGCTGGCGATATAGTTACCGCTCGTGCCCTCTGGGAACAACGGCGCGACCACGCCGCCATGCACATCGCCGGCCACGCTCGCACCGACCTGGGCGTCCCCGCTGATCATGGCGTGGTGCTCACGCGACTGCTGTGTATCGAGTGCGGCGATCGCCGCCTCCAGATCCGCACGATCCTCCGGATCTTCGGTGCTGGCCAGCTTGCGGCGCAGGCGGGCGAGTCGCTCGGTCGATTCAGTCATATCTATGCTCGCTGGGGTGATTCATCTATACGAACGCATACCGCGCGAAAATTCGCACGCCGCATCGCACACTGTTTGTATCTCCAGGCCAGACTCCTGCCGGCGAAATATGCGCGATCGCGCCTGCGGTGCGTGCAAGGTGCGCCCTGACCCGTTCGCGATTGCTGATAGGCGCTCCGCGCTCCTCAGGACGCTCACTATCTCCAATCACTAATCTCCAATCTGAAATCGCTCCAGCTTCCGAAACAGATCGGCGAAGATCGGGTCGCGCCGGACCACCCGCGCCTCGCGGATCAGGTGGCGCTGCGAGTCGTGGCTCCATGTCTGCTCGGAGGTCAGGATCGGGCTGTGGACCAGCGTCGTCTCGACCCAGGCCGGCTCGATTAGCCAGGCGATCGGGCCGATATCCCAGAGCTCCTTCGAGCGGGCAAAGTGCTGATCGTAGTAGCCCGAGTAGATCTCGAATAGGTAATCGCCGATCGCGCCCTGCCCCTTGACGAAGCGCTCCATCTCGGCCTGGGTCGTGCGCAGATGCTCGGCGACGTTGATGCAGGGCACGCGCACGAGCGCCACGCCCGAGTCGAGCAGCACCCGCGTGGCATGCAGATCCTGGGAGAGGTTGAACTCGCGGGTATGGTGCCAGCCGAGCGGCTGCCCGCCCAGCCAGACCACCACGATCCTCTCGGCGATCTCGGGCGCGGCCAGCAGCGCCGAGGCAATATTGGTGATCGCGCCGATCGCCACCACGTACAGCGGACCATCGCCGCCCGCCCGCGCCCGCGCGATCAAATCCTCGAGCGCCGCGCTCGGCACCGGCTGGTCGGGCGCTGGCAGCCAGGTGGTCGAGCCCTTGTGGACGAATCCATCCGCCGTGCGGCCCAGCCGCTCGAGCACCCGCCCAATCTCTGCATAGCTGCGCAGCATACCGTCCTCCGGCCCGCTGGAGCGCTTGTTGTGAAACGGTGCTGCATAGATCGCCTGGCAGTCGATCCGCTCGGGCGAGAGCAGCGCGTAGACCAGCGCGAACTGATCGTCGATCTCGTTGTAGGTGTCGGTGTCCAGAACCATGCGCACGCGTCCAGCCGGCGGCTCAAGCAGCTCCAGCCGGCGCGCGGCGCTCAGTGATGCGAATGGCATGCGCGGTTCCCTTCTTGCTAAAAATAGAGATCTGATAGCTCAACGGTCTCGTAGTATTGTATGATAAGATCGACGGCGTCGATGAGCAATTACAACGTACGATCGTGTAATATCTTCGTTATAACTCTCTAATATCCGCCAGCTATGATCTACAATGTAACGAATCACCACCGCGTGAGGACGATAGGCTATGAACGAAATTCCTTCATCTGAAATGACGCCGGAATATCTGTTTCGCTCGCGGCGCCAGTTTATGCGCAGCGCGGCCGCGCTGATCGGCGGCGCCGCGCTGCTGGCGGCTTGTGGCAAAGAGGCGCCACCGGCCGCATCCGGCCAGCCTGGCGCCAGCGGCGCCGCCCCGGCGCCTGCCCAGGCCAATGCTGCGACGGATGAGCTGGGCGATAAGCTGACGGACTATGACTCGGTCACTGGCTATAACAACTATTACGAGTTCACGACGGAGAAAGAAGGTGTGGCCGAGCTGGCCAAGAACTTCAAGACCACGCCGTGGACTGTTGCGGTCGGCGGGTTGGTCAACAAACCCAAGACCTATGCGATCGAGGATGTGCTGAAGCAGTTCCCCCAGCAAGAGCGGATCTACCGCCATCGCTGCGTCGAGGGCTGGTCGATGGTTATTCCCTGGACCGGCTTCCCGCTAGCGCAGCTGCTGAAAGCGGTCGAGCCGACTTCCAAGGCCAAGTATGTACGGTTCGAGTCGGTGCTGCGGCCCGAGGAGATGCCGGGCCAACAAAGCGACTGGTACACATGGCCGTATGTCGAAGGGCTGCGCTTGGACGAGGCGATGAACGATCTGGCGCTGCTTGTGACCGGCGTGTATGGCAAGCCGGCCCTACCCCAGAACGGCGCGCCGCTGCGCCTGGCGGTGCCCTGGAAGTATGGCTTCAAGAGCATCAAGGCGATCGTCAAGATCGACTTGGTCGAGCAGCAGCCCACGAGCCTGTGGATGAACGCGGCGCCGAACGAGTACGGCTTCTACGCCAATGTCAACCCCGACGTGCCGCACCCGCGCTGGTCGCAATCCACCGAGCGGCGGATCGGTGAGTTCAGCCGTCGCAAGACATTGCCGTTCAACGGCTACGCCGACAAGGTGGCCCATCTGTACGATGGGATGGACTTGCGGGCCAATTATTAGGCATTGACGAACTGATGAAAGACGAACGACCAAATTTGCTGATATACTTGGTCTTTGGTCTTTGGTCCTTGGTCTCAAGGTTTGATATCGATGACACACTGGCTTAAGCGAAACTGGTGGCGGCTGGTCGTCCACATCGCCTGCTGGGTGCCGCTGGCGGTGTTGATCTGGGATGGGCTGCACAACCACCTGACGGCCAACCCGATTCAGGAGATCACCTTTCGCACCGGCAAGACCGCGCTGACCCTGCTGGTGCTTTCCCTGCTCTGTACGCCGGTCAATACCGTGCTGGGCATCAAGCAGGCGCTGACGCTGCGTCGGCCGCTGGGCCTGTACGCCTTCTTCTATGTCTGCCTACATCTGCTGACCTTCGCGGTGGTGGATTACGGCTTAGACTGGGAGCTGATCAAGCAGGCGATCGTCGAGAAACGCTATGTGCTGGTGGGGTTCACGGCGTTTCTGCTGCTGCTGCCGCTGGCGCTTACCTCGACCAAGGGCTGGCAGCGGCGCATGGGCAAGCGCTGGAAGTGGCTGCACCGGCTGGTGTATCTGGCCGCGCCGCTGGCGGTGATCCATTTCGTCTGGCTGGTGAAATCCGACATCCGTGAGCCGCTGGCGTATGGCGCCGTGGTGGCCGTGCTGCTGCTGCTGCGGGCGCCCGCCATCCGCCGCACGATCGCCCGCCTGCGCTACCGGCTGACTGGCCGTATGCGCGCTGCCGAGGCGCCAGCGCCAGTGAGCACGCCGGCCGCCGATTGAGGCGTGGCCCTGCCTCTTACTGACAGGACTTACGTAGTGGGGGTTCGGGGGCGGCGCAGCCGCCCCCGAACAAACTTCCTTTGCCGCTGTCGGCCACGAATGTGGCCGACAGCGGCCAAAAAGAAAAGGTCTTGGAGGGCTTTCGCCCTCCAAGCCTCCCACTGAGTAGGCGACCGCGTAAGTCCTGTTACTGATACGTACATTAATACAGAATATCATTCCCTGGGGAGGTCTGGAGGGGGTTCGGCGGCGGCCGGGTGCCCACACCCAGAGGGTGCCCGGCGTCGCCCCCGAAACCCCACCAAAAGATGCCGATTAATGCACGGATCAGTAACGCTGATCTGCAGCCATCCCCTGCTCGGCTGTTTTGGGCGCCCCGTCGTCCGGATCGCGCGCCTCCGCTTCGTGCCGTAGCTCGGCATGCAGCCGCCAGATCAGGCGGGCCCGGGCAGCGTGCCATGCGGCGCGCTTCGGCCCGGTCTCACGCATGAGAATGAGTTGGCGCAATCGCGCTCGCAGTTGCTCCTGCCTGGCCGAGGAACCTTCTTCTGTCATCGCGATGATCTCCGCGCTTGTTCGGCGATCCAATCCTCGATTGCGCTCCGGTGGGTGTGGTGCGAGAGCGGCGGCAGCTCGGTCGGAGCGAAGAACCCGATCATATCGGCGTCGTCGCCGGCGGCTGCGGCGGCCGGCTCGGCGCAGCCGGCCCGAAAGACCAGCAGGATGCCGGCGCCGCGTGGGTCGTCGGTGTAGTGATAGGCACCCAGCAGCTCCTCAACCCTAATATCCAGACCAGCTTCCTCGCGCGCCTCGCGCTGCGCCGCCAGTTGGGGCGGCTCGTCGGCCTCGGCAAAGCCGCACGGCAGGCACCACAGCCCGCGCCCCGGCTCGTGGCGCCGGCGCACCAGCAGCACGCGCCCGGCGTGCTCCACCAGTACTCCACAGGCTACCTTCGGGTCGACATACACGATGAAGCCGCAGGCCGGGCAGGCCAGCCGCTCGCGCCCATGGGCGAAGCGCCGCCCGAGCGCCGCGCCGCAGCGCGAGCAGTAGCGCATGGGCCGCCATTGTGGGTCATCATTTGTCATGTGCATGTGCCTATATGCGCAAATTTCTCGCTGGGTTACGTTCATTTGTGTGAATAGCTGCTGCGCCGGCAACAATCCGGCGGGCGGCATGCCGATATAGCCACAAGCGAACCGGCAGAGCGTGATGGTAGCATAACACGGCGGCGTCTGGTGCGCAAAATAGCTTGCGTTCGGGGAATTCTGGAGTATAATAAAAGATCCAAGCTAATGCATATGCCCGGCGCGTCTCTGTCGGTACTACCGCGGTACCATGTTGTCCGCACCAGTGGGTGCGGCCGTATTGTCTCTGGGGGTCTAATCTTCCCCCTATAACTCTGGATCGCTTCGATGCCATTTTAGCCAGCAATATTCCCCGATCGGCGCGGCAGAATGCATTGCGAGCGTAACATTATGAAGGAAAGAACCGTTTACATCGGCCTGGGAAGCAACCTGGGTGACCGTGTCGCAAACCTGCGCGAGGCTGGCCAGCGGTTGGGCGCGATCGTGAAGATCGACAAGGCGTCGCAGCTGTATGTGGCGGCGCCGCTTGGATATGTGCGCGATGACGCGTTTGTCAATGCAGTGATCCGCGGGACCACGACGCTCAAGCCTATGGAGTTGCTCGAAATGATGCAGGCGATTGAGGCTACCATGGGCCGTCGTTCCGGCGTGCAATATGGGCCGCGCCCTATCGATCTCGATCTGCTGTTCTATGACACAATCCAGCTGGAAACGCGCAAGCTGACCATCCCACACCCACGGATCGCTCAGCGTGCGTTTGTGCTCAAGCCGCTGGCTGAGATCGCGCCCGATCTGATGCACCCGGTGCTCTACTACACGATTTCTCAATTGCTGCAGGACGCCGAGGATGTCGAGCAGGTGCAGGTATACCAGCCCGAGTCGCAGTTCGCGCGCGCTTACTAGTGGGTCGTTTGGCTTCGACATCGCCATTCGGTTGAACCGCAGAACCGCTGCTCACTGGTTCCGCGGTTCTGCGGTTCCGTGGTTCGTAAATGGCGATAGGCAAAACAACTGGCCCACTAGTGGGTCGTTTGACATCCTTATCGGTATTTTGTTGCCCCGTAGTGCGTCGTTGACACTCCTACGCACTAGGCACTAGCGAACGGCGATGTGCAAATCAAGTGACCCGCGAGTAGTTCCAGGAATGTATTGGTCATCACAATGAGGCGGGGGCGGCATC
>DATFXE010000255.1:0-5367 GCA_035258585.1 Roseiflexaceae bacterium
GAGCTGATGAAACGGTATCGTCGTGGCAACGCCCGCGATCCGGTAATCGGTCAGCGCGCGGCGCATGCGCGCCAGCGCCTCCTCGCGGTCGGCGCCCCAAGCGATCAGCTTGGCAATCAGCGAATCATAGTACTGTGGGATGGTGTATCCCGGGCATGCCCCGCTGTCCACCCGCACGCCATAGCCGGATGGCTCCACATACTCACTCAGCGTGCCAAGCGCGGGCCGGAAGCCGGCCCCAGGGTCCTCGGCGTTGATCCGGCACTCGATCGCATGGCCGCGCCAGACCACCTGCTCCTGCGCGATCCACAGCTGCTCACCCTGCGCGATCCGCAGCTGCGCGCGCACTAAGTCGACTCCTGTGACCATCTCGGTGACGGTGTGCTCGACCTGGATGCGCGTGTTCATCTCCAGAAAATAGAACTGATCGTCCTGGAAAAGGAACTCCAGTGTTCCCGCGCCGACATACCCGACCGATTTCGCCAGCGCGACGGCCGCGGCACCCATGGTCGCGCGCAGCTCTGGGGTGAGCACGCTCGACGGGCACTCTTCGATCAGCTTCTGATGCCGGCGCTGAACCGAGCAATCGCGCTCGCCGAGGTGGATGACATTGCCGTGGGTGTCGGCCAGCACCTGGATCTCGATATGGCGCGGATCGTCCAGGTATTTTTCGACATACAGCCGCGGGTTCTTGAAGGCCGATTCGGCCTCCCGGCGCGCGCTCTCAAAGGCCGCATCGGCGTCGTTCGGACCGCCGACCACCCGCAGCCCACGCCCGCCGCCGCCCCCCACTGCCTTGATCGCCAGCGGGTAGCCAAACTGCTGCCCCAGCGCGCGCACTTCGTCGGGCGAGCCGACCGGCTGGAGCGTGCCGGGGACGATCGGCACCCCGGCGGCGCTGGCTTCTTGGCGCGCGGCCGTCTTGCCGCCCATGCGTTCCATCGCCTCGGCCGACGGCCCGACGAACACTAGCCCAGCGGCGGAGCAGGCCCGCGCGAAGGCGGCGTTTTCGGCCAGGAAGCCATAGCCTGGGTGAATTGCTCCTGCACCGGCGGCACGCGCGGCGGCGATGATCCGTTCGCCGTCCAGGTAGCTTTGCACGGCTGGTGGCGGGCCGATCAGAAACGCTTCGTCGGCATATGCGACATGGGGCGCATCACGATCTGCCTCGCTGTAGACCGCGACTGTCCGCAGGCCAAGTTCCCTGCATGCCCGCATGATCCGCAGTGCGATCTCGCCGCGGTTGGCGATCAGGACGGTGTCGAACATAGCTCGCTCAACCAGGTCGCAGGTCGCAGGTTGCTACACTTGCGATCTGCGGCTACATGCCCACAATTCCATAACTCCAACGCTCTGCCCGGCGCGCGCGCTCGGCGGTGCGCCAGGCGGCCATGGCCGCGTCGCGAGATGGCGGCAGGCCCTGGGCCGCGAGCATGCCGGCGGCCCGCCAGGATGAGTGCGGCGGCGAGTCCAGCCGCTTGTCAACCGAATCTTGGCCGATCACACATGCGATCGCCGCAGCCAGGGCGGCCGCCGTAGCTTCGTCGGGTGTTGGAGTCATCTGTATTTGCATAGCGCGCATTATACGGCATCTGCCTGCTCGCCTTGCAAGGTGTGACTTGACGTCGATCGACATCGAGGTACAATACGCCGAATCCGCATGCCATGGTATGAAGCTTGCATCATATTAAGGAGGAGGAGCCGATGAGCGAGCGAAATGATGATGTGATGTTTTTTGCCGGGCTGGTCGTGGGCGCAATCGCCGGCGGCGCTCTGGCGGCGCTGCTAACGCCGCAGAGCGGCCTGGAGATCCGCGAGCAAGTGGTGGAGCGTGGCCTGGAGCTGAAGAACCGTGCCGAGGACGCCGTGCAGCGCGCGCAGCAGGTGGCCAGCGAGGCAGTCGCCAAGGTCCAAACGTCGGCTCAGGACCTGATCAAGAAACCTGATGGCGATGTCGTGCGCGGCGGAGAAGGAATTTGATGCGCGCGCGTTTCTTTCTGCTTGGCGTGCTGGTGGGCCTACTGCTTGCCCCCGCCAACGGCCGCGAAACCTGGCGGCGGCTGCGCGATAATCTGGCCGCGACCATCGATGCGATGCTGCGGCTCGCCGCTCGGCCCCGCGAGGCGGTAGGTGACATGTCCCACTCTAACGCCCCTCTAATGCCTACTCTGCAGTAACGGTGCTATAATTGTTACGGCGATAATGGTGTTTGGAGGAGCTGATTATGCCATTCTTATTCTTTGATACACGTTACCTGATCTTTATGCTGCCAGCGCTCTTGTTGGCGCTGTTCGCACAGTGGAAGATCTCGTCGACATACCGAAAATATTCCGAGATTCGCAATGCGCAGGGCCTGACCGGCGCCGACGTGGCGCGCGTGCTGATGCGCAATGAAGGGCTCGATTACGTCGGGGTGGAAGTCATCCCCGGCAATCTGACCGATCATTATGATCCGCGCACTAAGACCATGCGGCTCTCGGCCGGCTCGTCGCAGGCGCCATCGGTGGCGGCCATGGCGGTGGTGGCGCATGAGCTTGGGCATGCCCAGCAGGACAAGCAGGGCTACTTCTGGCTCCAGCTGCGCTCGGGTATTGTCGGTATCGCCAATGTCGGCTCGAATTTCGGCATTATTCTCGTGTTCATCGGCTTATTGCTGGGCGCAGCGAGCGGGCGCGGCGGTTTCGGCTGGACGCTAGCCTGGGCCGGGGTGCTGCTGATGGCTAGCGCCGTGTTCTTCTCGCTGATTACCCTGCCGGTCGAGCTGAACGCCAGCGCGCGAGCGCGCGAGATGCTGGCGCGCAATGGCCTGGTGACAACCCAGGAGGCGCAGGGTGTCAGCTCCATGCTTAACGCTGCGGCGCTGACCTATATCGCCGCGGCCACCCAGGCTGTGTTGCAGCTGCTGTACTTTGTGACATTGCTGGCGGGTGGAAGCCGGCGGAACTGAACGTAGGGGGATCGAATGAACGACGATTTGAAGCGCCGCCTTGTGTATGGGCTGATCAGCTTGGCGTTGAGCTTGCTGGCGGCGCGTCTGGCGCTGTACTTGACTGATAAGATCCTTGGCAAGCAAGAGGACAATCTGCTCAGCTAGCGCATCTTCCGTAAAAGTTGTCACGCTGATTCTTACTGATCCGTACATAGACACGGAATATTCTTTGTGGGGAGGTCTGGAGGGGCCGAAGGCCCCTCCAGACCTCCCCAGAGGTGGGGGTTCGGGGGCGGCTTCGCCGCCACCGAACCCCCACCAAATATGCCAAATCAATGCACATATCAGTAGCACCAGGGCACCAAGCCACCAAGGTTTTGAATACTTGGTGGCTTGGTGCCCTGGTGGTTTGGTTAACCTTTCGTGTGGTCAGGCGGTGAAGGCAGCGTGACATCGCCTCTTGGCCTCTTCGTGAGTTCGCCTCGCACCAAGCCTTAGCCGCTGACCTCCGGCTGCGACAGCATCTTCTCGCGGTAGTAGCCCCAGTACTGCTCGGGCAGCATCCGAGCAATTGCCAGCATCATCTCGTCGGTCAGCTCGTTCATGCGATCGAATGGTATCTTGCCGTCCCTGGCATAGACGTAGTATGGTTGGCCGAACCGAATGTGGATCGGCTTTCGCATCAGGGCGCCTTTCAGCCCTGCTTCAGTGCCCCAGATCGCGATCGGGACAATCGGGCAGCCGGTGCGCGCTGCCAACCGCACTGCGCCGCCGCGGCCTTCTTGCAACCCACCAGTGCGGCTGCGGTGCCCCTCCGGGAAGATAACCAGCGCGGCTCCGCTACGGAGCGCCTGCTCCGATGCCTCCATCGCGGCTGTGTCACGCTTGCCGCGCTTGATCGGGATCACCTGCATCTGTTTGAGCCACCAGTTTACCGGCCGATTCAGAAACATCTCGACTTTAGCGACCCACCAGGGCCGGTACGACAGCGGCAGCGACGCGCCCAGGATGTGGATATCGGTCCAGTTGAGGTGATTGATCGCTAAAATCATGCCCTGGCCGCGCGGCGGCAAGTTTTCGATCCCCTGGACATCCCAGTTCCACCAGATCCGCCGCGCCACATTCAGCGGCGCCCATAGGCAGAAATACATGAACGCGCCGAGCATCTAGCCCTCCCAGGAGTTAAGAGTTAAAAGTGAAGAGTTCAAAGTTCAGAGTTGACCCAAAGACTGGCATACTTTAAACTTTGAATTCTTAACTCTTAACTTACGGATTTATACCGAGCCGCAAACTATACACAAGATGCCCGCCCAGCCAGCCATCCAGCACCAGCAGCGCCACACCGATCGCCAGCCGCGTCAGGTAGCCGCGCCTGCTCGATGGGGTATCGAGCACAGCAGGGTCGCGGCGGCGGATCTGCCAGGCCTGCCAATAGACCACCAGGATCGCCAAGCCAGCCAGCGCATGCGCGTTGATCCAGCCGAGCGCGTCAGCGCGCGAGTTGGTCGCGGATAGCACCTGGCGCGCCGCGTCGAACGTGCCGGCGGCGATCGCCAGCAGCATGCCGAGCCAGCCGAGCCACAGGCAGTGGAAGGCGCCCGTCTCGTATGTTTGGTCGCCGCGGCGCAGATACAGCACAGTCAGCAGCGCGTTTCCCAACAGCAGGCCAATCGGCAGATGCACGGTGAGCGGGTGGAACGGGTACATACCATAGTATACCACGGGCCGCGGGCCTGGCTAGGTGTCCGGCTTGCCCGGCAGTATCAGCAGGCGTTCGTGCGGTGGTGGCAGCATATCGGCGCCGACATCCACCACCAACACTGAGCGAATTGGATCATTGCTGGTAATCTCGATTCTGCCGTGCTGACGAGCCACTAGCAAAGGCCGCGCCCATTGCAGCGTCGCAGTGATCTCGCGTTGGGTGACTGGCGGCACCGCGCCTGCGTCAATCGGCGCGCTCAGCCATGCGGCCGCGTTCAACTGTGGCTGAAAGGTGATCGCGAGCTGATTCGCGATCGGCGTAGTGCTGCCGCAGCCGATCTGCTGCGTTTCTTCCGGGCTGCGCTGCAGGCCGACCGCAAGTTTGCCGGGCAGAGCCGCCAGGTCATGATATTGGAACACGATCCTCCCATCATCGTGGAGCAGCACCTGGAACGTGTATGTCGCGCCGGCTGGGCCAGTATGCGGCGGCACCTGCTCGTAGCTCAGCACGAAGGTCTTACCGCCGTCGATCGTGCCATAGCGCACCGCGCCGCCGAGCGATGGGTCGAGATCGGTGCGAAACGGCGCAATCGTGAAGAAGTGAAACTCGCCGGTGGGGAAGCAGCGGCCGATCGGCCCAGCGTACTGCTGGTTGGGCAGGCTAAAGGCCAGCGTGCCATCGGATGTGACCAGCGTATCAGTCATGGTGTAGCCGTAGAATGGGAATGTTAGCCCAA
>DATFXE010000256.1:0-4138 GCA_035258585.1 Roseiflexaceae bacterium
CGCCGCTGCCGCCGCCACCCAATACGGACACGCCGGCGCCATCGGCCACCAACACGCCGCTGCCGCCACCGCCGCGCGACACCAACACGCCGCTGCCGCCAACCAATACGAGGACGCCCATCCCGGCGACGCCGACCAGTACGTCGACATCGATTGTGCCGACGCCGACGCGCACGCCCACGCCGAGCGCAACCAATACGCCGGTACTCCCGACAGCGACACACACGCCGACGGCGACCGACACGCCTACCGCGACGCCTGTCACGCCGACGAATACGCCTACCGCCACGCCGACGCCAAGCTGCGGGGCAGGATCGAATAGCCTGAGGATCGCAAAGATCGCGAATACGTACGCCACCGCGCCGAACCAGCCGGTCACATACACAATCTGTATGTTCAATAATACTGGCGCGCCGGTGTTCATTCAGAACATCGTGGATACCTTCCCGACCGAATGGTCCTGGATACCATTCGGCAACTGCGGTCCCACGACGCCAACACTGGCCTGCGTGCTACCCGTTAGCAGCACCGGAGGCAGTGTGACCTGGGCCAACCCACAGCCGGGTAACCCGCCGATCATGATCAACAACAATCAGCAGATCAACCTGACGGTCACCGGCTCGTATCAAGGTCCGGCGCCAAATGGGCTGCCATGGTGCAATCGTTATGGGACCGATTACGTAGTGAATGTGATCGGCAGCGTCAACATTGAAACAGATCCTGTTGACGCCTGTGTGGTCGTTCAGTAAGAGAAAGACGCTTTGGGGCCGCCATTTGCCAGCGATAGCCCAAAGCGTCTTCGAAGACGCAGCGCCGCGAAACAAGCCAGTTAGCCCCCTCCCAGCCCCCAGCGTACCAGATACCCCAGCGCACCCAGGCAGAGGAAGGTTCCGTAGGAGATATACTCCGGCACATTCGGGCGACCGGTGCGCTTCGCCACGATCAGCGCCGCGGAAAAGAGCCCGGCCATAACCATGCCATAGAATAGTGAGGGCAGCAGGTTTGTCAGCCCTACGGCGGCGCCGATAAAGATCCCGAGGTAGACATCGCCCAGGCCAAATGGCGAGGATTTGCCAGGGAAGAGAATGCGTGCAAGTGCGAAGAAGATCACAAAGACGAATCCGGCTACCAATGCGCCGAACAGCGCGTTGCGAAAGCTATGGATGGGCGCGACTGCTGTGGCTATCAGCACAACCAGCGCGGCGCCAAGAATAACAAACGTGTAGATCGATCGGTGCAGCCAATCGATTGCGCCCGTGACGATCAGGATTGCGGCGACGAATGACAGATACCAGAACGGCGCGTTCAAACCATACTGCGTGTAGAAGATAGCCAGCACCACGCCGCTCATCAGCTCGATCAACGGGAATAGCGCTGCGAGCGATCGACCGCAGCAGCGCGCACGGCCGGCCTGCGCCAGCCAGCCGGCCAGCGGCAGCACCTGCCACCATCCCAGCGCGCGGCCGCAGCGGGTACAGCGTGGCCAGCCACCCAGATTTCGCTCGCGCGGCAGACGGATCACGATAATATTGAGCAGGCTGCCCAGGAACAGGCCGGCGACAAAGACGACAATGGTCAGTGGGTCCATGCGTTCCTCTGATCTATCAGCACATCATCACCTTGGCTGTGTCTGCGAAGGGACCGTTCGTATTGTAGCCGAGGTTACGCCGGCGATCTGTCGCGATTTGTGTGCATCCGCGTTCCAATCGCGCAAGGGCTGTCCTTAGTGCGCTTTAACAGGACGTACGCAGTCAGCCTTCGTTCGGAATGGATAGCTGCGGCACATAGGGTTCTTCCTTCTGTAGTAGCCTGTAGCGTTATGTATGGAGCGCGGCGCGCATGATGTCGAGCGGTGCGACCTGGCCGGTCCAGCGCTCGAAGGCCAGCGCGGCCTGGCGCGCCAGCATGCCGGCGCCGTCGAGCGTGCGTGCCCCGCGTGACGCCGCGTCACGCAGCAGCTGTGTCGGCCGGTAGACCATGTCGAACACCAGCGCGCCGGGCGGGATGAGCGCCGCGGGGAGTGGCGACTCGTCGCCGTGCCAGCCGAGCGACGTGGCGTTGACGATCAGCGTGGCTTCGGCCAGCAGCTCGGGCAGGCTTGCGTCGTCGGGTGCGAGCGCGAAGAGCCGCGAGTCGGAATCCGTGGCGGCCAGCAGATCACCGAGCAGCGCCTCGGCGCGCTCGACTGTGCGGTTGGCCACGGCCAACTGGGCCAGGCCGGCACCGAGCAGCGCGATTGCGGCCGCGCGTGCGGCGCCGCTGGCGCCCAGGATGACGGCTGTCTGGCCAGCTGGAGTGTAATTGGCCTCTTCGCGCAGCGACGCCAGAAACGCCGGGGCATCGGTGTTGGCGCCGGTCAGCGAACCATCGGCCTCGCGAATGATCGTATTGGCCGCCCCGATCGCTTCCACGGCCGGGTCGAGCCGGTCGAGCAGCTCCAGGACCGCGATCTTATGCGGCAAGGTGACATTCGCGCCCAGAATATGCGGCGCGCGCAGCGACTCGATCCGCGCCGCCAGCTCGGCCGCGGGAGTCGGCCAGAGCTCGTAGCGCGCGCGCAGCCCGAGCTGGGCGAACGCGGCGTTGTGCAGCGCGGGCGAGCGGCTGTGGACGACCGGGTCGCCGATCAGGCCGGCGAGCAGCAATTGATCGGGGGCGAGATCGATCGGCATTGTTGTAAGCTCTGTTATGGGGCCACGCCTGGTGCGTAGTGTGTATCGCGCCTCTTCCTCGAATACGCATACGTACTACACACTATAGGCCAGATTGCGTTACCGCTTCGGGCAGTTGAGATACTCCTGCTCGAACTTCAAGAACTCCTCGTTGGTGGTGGCGAAATTGTGTGCGCCTGGCTCGGTGCAGGAGGCGACGAAATATAGGTAGTTGGCCGAAGTATCCGGCTGGGCCGCCGCGCGCAATGCGTCCAGGCCGGGGCTGCTGATCGGTCCCGGCGGCAACCCGCCATTGGCACGCGTATTGTATGGGTACTTGTTCGGATCGTTCTGGCCGGCAGTGTTGATCTCTTCGGCGCTCAAGGTATCCAGCTTCGGCCACCAGGCCGACGGCTGGCCGAGCACATACTGGACGGTTGGGTCCGACCCAAGCCGGCCGCCGCCGAATTCGCCGGCGTTCTCGGGCTTGAGCCGGTTCCAGAACACCGCGGAGATCAGCGGCATCTCTTTTCGGCTGGTCGCTTCGCGCTGGACGATCGAGGCCATGGTCACGATCTTATGGATATCGACATCAGGAACGCGCACTTCCTTCTCGAAGGTTGAATACTGCTCGTCGAAGCGATTCAGCATGGTCTCGATCACGTCGCTGACAGTCGCGGTCGAGGCGATCCGGTAGGTGTCAGGGAACAGATAGCCTTCTAGGCTGGCGTTCTCGGGCAGGCTGCCAAGATGAAAGTGATTCGGCTTGAACGCCGCGCCGTCACGCGCGGCCCTGAGAAACGCCTCCCCGCTCACGTTTGCCAGGCCGGCCGCGCCAACCTGTGCGGCGATCTCCTCCAGACGCAGTCCCTCAACGATCGTGATCTCTTTTTCCTCGACCTTGATGCCGATCTGCAGCGCAGAAATGATCTGACTCATGGTCATGTTCGGGCGGAGCAAATAGTTCCCAGCTTGCAGCTGGCCATCGAAACCCTGCACGCGCACCAGCAGTGTGAACAGCTGGGGCACGCGGATCAGGCCCTCGCGCCGCAAATTGGTCGCGATCGTGCCAGTCGAGTCGCCCGGCTCGACCGTGAATGCGATTGGAGTCGCGTCGACATCGGCCGGCCTGCGAATCTCGTTCAGCAGGATCGAGCCGACGCAGGCGACCATCAGCGCTACGAGCGCCACCCCGAGACAGAGGGCGCGCAGTGTCTTGGACAAGAATGGGCCTCCTGATGCGATTGCAGATTGTAGATTATGGCAAGCGCATAATAGTGTATTGGCTAACGGATTTGATGATTAGATAGCTGATGCCGCAGGCAGGGTGCCCCTTGAACGTGCGACCGCGTAACTCGTGTCATGCCAGAGCTATGGCTGCGCTACGCACTACGCATTACGGGTCAGGGTGTCGGCGTGGGTGCGGGTTCGGCGGTATTGGCTGGCTCAGTCGTCGGCAGCACGACCTGCTCGACCGGGATATCCTC
>DATFXE010000257.1:0-11322 GCA_035258585.1 Roseiflexaceae bacterium
GTGGGGCTAAGAAGCTATCGCCAATCGTAAAAAAAGTATTTATTTCTCCTGTTCAGACCGTATCTCCCGCGCACCAAAAACCGTTGGATCTTCATGCGGCCTATGCCGACATCCAAATCCAACCATCCGATGCTGATTGTCCACGCTCCACGCTGACGGAATTGTGTACTCGGCGATAGAAGCTGCATCCGGCGCGTATGGCGCCTCGATCGGCTTCTCAGGAGGTTGTTATGTCCCCCATCTCGGCTCCACCCGCATTACGTCCACGCTCGATCATTCGCACCATCATCGGCCTGCTGCTGCTGATCGTCGCGGCGGGCGCGCTCGCGCTGCCGCCGGCTCAGGCGCGCCCGGCCGCGGCGCTCGCGACGCTCCCGGCCGCCCCACGCGTCTCGCCGCTGGCTTACCGCACCGATCTCCAGCCGCTGCGCGCCCCCGACGGTCACCCGATTGTGCCACAGGCCGATGTGCTCGGCGCAAAGCGCGTGATGGTGCTTCGGGTCTACTTCCACGACTACATGGCGAGCTCGCGCTTCACCAAAGCCCAGGTACAAGGGTTCTTCGGCCAGCTCGACCAGCTCTGGCGCGACACCTCCTATGGCAAAATCAGCATCAGCTCGCAGGTCTCGGATCTCTACCAACTGCCGAGCAATCGCAGCGACTACGTCGACGACTTTCCCGACGGCGACCTTTCAAACGGCGGAAAATACTGGAAAGTGTTGGGCGACGCGATCGATAATGCACCGGCCGGGCTGGATTGGACCAACCTGGATGCGATCATGGTCGTGATGGCCGAGACGGATCCAATGCAATTTCATCGCGGCCAGGGCACCGGCGACTGCAATCTGAAGCAAGGGCCGGGCGGCTCGGTCAAGCATCTCGGCTGCGCGATCTTCAGCGAGAACCCCAGCGACGGCGCGGTAGCCGTTTGGGGCCGCTGGGCGCACGAGATCGGCCACGCCTTCCAGCAAGGCGGCCCAGCCCACCCCAGTAACTACAACAACTCCTTCGAGCTGATGGATCGCAGCTATCCCGGCCAGACCGGCGTGTTCGAGAAGCAGAGCGACCAGGGCTTCCCCGGCTGGATGCCCACGAGCAAGTACTTCAATTTCGTTCCCAACCCGCCGCAATCCTGGGCGCCGGTCGGGTCGTCGCCGGGCGGCGGCACGGTTATTCTGCGCTCGCAGGAGCTGGACCCGACCGGCTTCCCGAACTACCAGGCCGCGCGAGTCTATGTCACGGCGAACCTGTACTACCTGGTCAGCGTGCGCCGCAAGATCCTCGGCGACGACCTGCGCCCGATCCCCGATGAGGGTGTGCTGATCGAGCAGGTGTTGGTCGGCGGCGATCCGGTCGTCACTGTCAAGGGGCCTGGCGGCGACGGCAACAAGCTATGGAAGGCGACAAACCCCAACCTCGACACGATCTTCGTCGAGAACGGCGTCACGATCCAGGTCGACAAGAAGGGTCTGGAGACCGCGCCCGACGACTGGCGGATCAACGTTCGCTACGACGCCACACCGCAGCCGGACGTGATGATCAGCCCATGGCGCTCGCCACCCGGCAACGCGTATGAGACCACCGATATCTGGGTCGACAGCCCGGTCAATGGCTATGGCACCTATCGCTACGGCATGTGGCCTTCGCTCTATGGCGACAGCGTGCCGCGCGGCAACGGCGACGACCCGACCGTGGGCCAACTGAACCGGATCTACGCTCGCGTGCGCAATGTGGGCACGACAGCCGCGATCGATGTAAAAGTGCATATCGACCGTACCGATCCGGAGGGTAAGGGCATCAACGGCGCGAACGGCTTCATCGAGCTGACGCCCCCCGGCGGCCTGACCCAAGCCCAGTTCCCCGGCCTGGCGAGCATTCCGCCCGGCGGCTATGTGGACGTATTCGTCAACTATACGCCCGGCTTCACGCCGACGCCGGAGCAGATCGCTGCCGGGACGTTCTACTTCCACACCTGCGTGCGGGTGCGGATCGATACGCTGGCCGGCGAGACGGTGATCGGCAACCAGGATGGCGTCGACGAGCAGGAAAACATCGACTACTTCCAGGCCGTCCAGCCCTCGTCCCCCAGCGCCTTACAGTACACCGACATCATCAAGCTGCACAACGACGACGTGATCAACCCGAAGTACTTCCGGCTCAGCTACACCTCGGGGCTGCCGGCGAGCTGGACGCTCGACGTCAACGGCGGCACCCTGGACGTGCTGCTCAATCCGAATGAGATCAAGGACATTCCGATCACGATCACGCCGCACGGCCCTGGCCCCGATCCAGCGCCCGGCACCACCTACGCCGTCGAGGTGCAGGCGCAATACCAGCGCGACCTGGTCAATACCACCGACCCGACGCTCGGGCCGCTGGATAAGAAGCACTTCGAGTTCAAGCCGCTCGGCGGCGTGCGGGTCGAAGCCAAGGTCATGCTGCCGACCAAGATCAGCTGCGAGGCGCAGCGTGGCATCTCCGTCACCGGCGCGCCAGTAGTGAACGTCAAAGGTATCTTGATCGGGCTCGACAAGTATGACGAAAAGAACCCTCCGCAGGTGATGATCGAAGGTGTCAGCACCGCGACCGGCAAGCCGTTCGGCTTCCTGACCAACTCGCTGCGCGCGGTGAGCGTGAACCGCTTCGGCCAGTTCGCCGGCACATTGGGGAGCGATCAGTTCACTCCCACTGGGGTGATCTGCCTGTTCGGCGGCACCGACACGCTCGCGACCGCGGGCGCCGGACCGGTGCCGATCGCCGACGCGCCTCCGCCGACCACCGGATCGACCACGCCAACCACCGGCGGCGGGCTCACGGTACCAGGTCGATTCAGCATCCGCTTCCCAGCTGGCGCGTTTGCCAGCAACCTGGACCTGACCTATACGCCGATTTTCTCGCCGACTCACCCGCTCCCCAACGTGGCCCTACTCGACGCCTTCGATCTCAGTGCGAGCGCGAATGGCCAGAATGTCACGCAGTTCGATAAGCCGTACACGATGGTCATCAGCTACAGTGGCGACCTCGTGCGGCAGTTTGGGGTCTTCGAGCGGACGTTGAATATCGTCTACTGGAATGGCAGCGCGTGGGTTCCGATGCTGCCGTGTGCCGGGTGCAGCGTAGATACGTCGAACCACCGCATCACACTCGTAGCCAACCACTTCACCGAGTTCGCACTGATCGGCGTGGCTGAGCGACGAGTATACTTGCCGAGCACGCAACGCTAGGCGTGTTTCAAGTGTGAGATACGTAGGTCGTGTGGGGTAATTTCACGTGTCATCCCGGATTTTTCTTGGTGGCTTGGGTGGCATCCGGATGCGCTGCAGCGCATTCGGATGCCACCCAAGCCACAAAATAACAATGTCGGTTGTGCTCATTCGGGGCCGCTGCGCGGCCCCGAATGAGCACAACCGACCAGCAGAAATGAAAAAAAAGGCCACCCACGTGGGCGACCTGAAAGAGGAGTGAAGCGCGGCAGAGGCTGAAGAGATGGCCGACGTTCGCGCCAGCGTGGCGCGTATGTGCAATGTCTGTCCGGTCCGCCGCAGGCTTTATTTCTATGCCCGCAGTATACACCAAGCCGCGCGCCAGCATATCCGCCGCAAGCGCGATCGCGTCTCCGCCATTGGTCGGATGAGCGTGGTTGACCAATCAAGGAGCCTGCGGCAGCATGCTGATCGCCTGCGCCAGCACTTCGCGCACTAGCGGGTAGCCAATGCATCCCAGCGCATCCTCGGGCGTGAACCACTCGGCCGCGCCGATGCCCTCCTCCTGCTGCGGCCGGGCTTCGACGCCGTGCGCGCGCATGAGAAAGAATGCGACCTGCTTGGGGCGCGGCAAGCCGCGCTGCGATAGCACGGTGTAGCGGATACGACTGATCAGCGGGCCAAGCTCGCCGCTTAGCCCAGTCTCCTCGAACACCTCACGCTGAGCTGCGGCCTGCTCGGTCTCGCCCTGCTTGAGGTGACCTTTGGGGAGCGTCCAGCGCCCATACTTGTCGTAGATCAGTAGCACAAGCGGGGCGCCGTCTCCATCGGTGCGATATACCACGCAGCCGGCCGCGAGTTTGAGAGGCGGGCCTGGCGTCTGGTTCATTAGTGGTCCATCCATTGCTTGTGTAACAAGAGATTGTGGACTATGATAGCACAGTATGCTTCCTAGTGCCCATTGAGGGCAGAGGCTGGGGACTTGAGGCTAGAGGCTTGTTTTCCTGATGCGATCGAGCCTTAAGCCAAACCCGCAAAGCTATCTTGATTTTGCACTAGAAAAGAGACTATTGCATGACGACCACCAGCAATAAATGGAATGACCAACTCCTCGACACCATGCGCACGCTAGGCGACCCGCATGCGGACGCAGTCGTTCGCGCGATCTTTGCCGACGGCGAGGTGGCATCGGTCAACCAGCTGATGCGCCTGCTCTTTCGCAATGATGCGCCGCTGCCACAACAGATGCCCGAGAGGGCGCGGGCATACTTCGAAGAGACCGCAGGACTGCCGGAATGGGCCGACCGCGAGCAGATCGCGCGTGGCGCGGCGCTATTCGGCCGCCACGCCTCGCGTGTCATGCTGCTGCTGGCACACTATGCTCTGCCAGCCTGCTACGCCGCGCGCAATGGTGTACAGGTGCTGCACGTTACCGGGCACCTGTCGAAGAATCCGCGCCCACGCCTGCTGGAGACGGCGCAATTCATATGCGATGTCATGGCGCCGAATGGCCTGGTGGCCGGTGGGGCTGGCATTCGCTCGGCGCAGAAGGTGCGGCTCACCCACGCCGCCGTGCGCCACTTGATCGCCCAGCGTGACTGGAACCCCGAGTACGGCCTGCCGCTCAACCAGGAGGACATGATCGGCACGCTGCTAACGTTTAGCGTGGTCATCCTCGACGGCTTGAGGAAGATGGGCTTCAGCGTGAGCACAGAGGACGCCGACGCCTTCATGCTTGCCTGGAACGTGGTCGGCCATCTGTCGGGCGTGCATCCCGCGCTGCTGCCCGAGAGCGCGGCCGACGGTGGGGCGCTGCTGTTGGCGATCCAGCGGCGCCAGCTCGCCGCCAGCCCCGAGGGCGCCCAGCTGACCCGTGTGCTGCTGGAGATGCTGCAAGAGTCCACGCGCGGGACACCGTTCGCCAACATGCCGATCAACACCATCCGCTTCTTCATTGGCGACGCGATCGCCGATCTGCTCGAGATCCCGCCGTCCGACTGGATGCAGCAGCTGCTGTGGCCGCTGCCGCTGCTCGGCCGCTTCGCCGGCCAGGCCCAGGCGCGCCTGCCGTTTGTGACGCAGCTATCCGAACAGTTCGGCTGCGCGATGATGGATGGTCTGATGCGTATGGAGCGCGGCGGGAAGCGGGCGGAGTTCCACATGCCAGTTGCGCTGCGCAAGCAAAGCAGCGCGATGTAGCTTGCGACCTGTTGTTTCAACGCCCGAAGAACAGGCTTTCGACACCCTGCTCCAGGCTTACCGCCCACTCGCCCATGCGCGTCTGCTGCGACCATTGGCTGAGCAGCGTCAGCTGGCCGCTCGCCAGTAGCACGCCGATGCACACAAGCAGCAGCCCGCTGAATAGGCTGGTGGTGTGGAGATACAGCGTCGTGAAGCCCACATTGACCTCGAAGCCGCGCCCGCGCATGATCTTCCAGAAGCGCGAGCCGCTGCCCAGCCGGCTGAAGAACGTGGCCATCACAATCAGCGGCATGCCCAGGCCAAGCGCGTAGATAAAGGCCAGCACCGCACCTTGCAGCACCGCAATGCCTTGCGTCGCCAGCAGCGTCAGCAGCGCGCCCAGGATCGGGCCGACGCATGCGGTCCAGCCCAGCGCGAAGGTCGCCCCGTAGATATAGGACCCGGCCACGCTGGCAGTCGGCCGGTCGAGCAGCTTGGCGCCGGTAAAGCCTTTACCCAATATGCTCATGACCCCAAAGGCGATGATGATCAGGCCGCCGACGGTGGTTAGCGCGGTCAGGTTGCGAAACAGGATCTGGCTGAGCGCCGTGGCGCTGGCGCCGACCGCTACCATCGTGGTGGCCAGGCCCAGGAAGAACGCCACCGTCATCAGCACCACGCGATCGCGGCGCGCCTGAAAGGTGAAGGCGAAGTAGGCCGGCAGGATGGGCAGGGTACACGGCGAAAGGAAGCTAAAGATACCTGCCAGAAATGCGGCCGGCGCCAATATCAGCAGGCTGCCTTGGCCGTTGGGAATCGCGGCATCCGCGCTGGGATCGCTCAAGCTTAGCACGGCAATTATGGCGACCAGCAGCGCCAATCCGAGGCCTATCAGCAGCGCGCGTATTGGAAACGCCCGCTCGGTGACGGCCTCGGCGACCGGCTGCGGGGCGATCTTAGTATCTGGTATGGACATGCGAAACCTCCAGCGAGCGCCGGCGCTATACGAGCCGGTCTGTCCGTTCGCTGTATTATACACCGTGAGATGTCACGGCATCCTTAAGACTCGATAAGTATAGGAGTTACGCAGTTGGGAGGTTTGGAGGGCGAAGCCCTCCAAAGAACCCCTTTCTTTTTCCACCCACCTGTGGCGGCATTGCCGCCACAGGTGGGTGGAAAAAGACGGTTTTCGGGGGCCGCAGGCCCCCGCGCCCCCGCTAAAACGCCAACAGCGTAAGTCCTAAAGTACTAAACTGAAGACGCTTGGGTTCGCTGGCGCGTTGCTCTTTAGAGGCTCACGCCATCCAGCATTTGTTCGATCGCACGCGCAGCGCGCCAGCCACTTTCGATCGCCAGGTGGACTCGGCCCTGGCCCGCGGTGTAGTCGCCGGCAAAGAACAGCCCGCTGCCGGAAGCGTTGAGGGTCTCGAAGCCTGCGCCGCTATCGGGCAGGGCGTAGCGCCAGTGCTGGATATCGGACCACAATGGCCCGCGCAGATTCTCGCCGAGCAGCGTGCTCACCAGTTCGGCTATGAGCTGTTCCAGCTCTTGTGCCGGCGTCTCCCAATGGTCGAGGCTCCAGCGCGGCGCCATCTGCGCGATCAGCAAGCTGTGGCCGGGCGGGCAGCGATCCACACCTTTGGCGTGCTCCAGCGCTAGCCAGGAGATCGGGTGCGCACGGTCGGTGTTGACCAGTGCGTAGAACGGGCGCTCGATCGGCCGATCGTAGGCCAGCGCGAGCGATACGCAGCACCGATAGGTGGCGCGAGATAGCTCCGCCAGCAGCGCGCCTCTGGCGGCCGGGTCGATGTGGCTCGCGCTCAGAATGTCGGCAGTCTGTGGGGCGGGCGGCGTGAGAAGGATCAGATCGGCATCGCCGACTTTGTGCTCATCAGTATCGAGTAGCTCGTAGCCAGGTGGCGAATGACCAAACACCAATGACGAACCTGTACCACCTACGCTAGCGATTCGTCCTTGGTCCTTGGTCCTTGGTCCAATGCGGCTGATCCGCACCTCGCGACGAACGTCCAGCCCCGCCGCGAGCAGTTTGCCGAGCCGGTCCAGGCCATCACGATAGGTCCATTTCGGGTCGTCATTTTGGGCCGGGTCGCCCTCGGCGATCGCTCCCGCGCCGTCGAAGGTCCAGACCGGAAGGCCGATATCGAGCAGATCATCCGAAGGTATCTCGACAGTCAGCAGCCGCTCAAGCTCGGGCGTCGGCGTCTTGACGTATTGCGCGCCATGGTCGAACGCGAAGCCGTCGCGCCTACACGTAGCCGCTCGCCCGCCCAGGCCGCGGCTTTTTTCGTAGATTGTGATCGCCAGATCCAGCCGGCGCTGGCGCAGCATGTGCGCCGCCGCCAGGCCGGCCATACCAGCGCCGATAATTGCAAGTTTCATGGGTTTGCGGATGTAGTTCATGCGAAAGCCAGCTTTCTGAAACGATCGTTCTCGAAAAATGACAATTCTGATCATTGACGCGTCGCGAGATCTAAGTATAACTTATCCATAACAAATCTTTTTCAGTCCGGCTGTATACTTCATCTCCAATTCTACATCTCGAAAGACATCGCTCATGTTCATCGACGCCCGCACCATTCCCAACGACCAAACCATCGAGACCGACATCTGTATTATTGGAGCCGGCGCGGCCGGGATCACCCTGGCGCGCCAGTTCAGCGGGCAGCCATACCGCGTGACCCTGCTGGAGAGCGGTGGCCTGAAGCCCGATAGCGCGACTCAGTCCCTCTACAAGGGCACGAGCACAGGGCTGCCCTACTACCCGCTGGACGCGGCGCGCTTACGCATGTTCGGGGGCACAACCAACCATTGGGGCGCCACATGCCGGCCGTTCAGCAAGATCGATTTCGAGGCGCGCGACTGGATCCCAAACAGCGGCTGGCCGATCCGCAAAGACGATGTCCAGCCCTATTACGATCGGGCGCGCGCCATTTGCTGGGTCGGCTCGCCTGACTGGGACCTGGCTAGTTGGCAGCGGCGCGATCGGCTGCCGATACTCCCGCTGGAGGGCGGGCGGGCGGAATCGCGTGTCGCGCAAGTCGTTCCAGTGGCCGAGCGCAGCTTCGCCAAGCACTACCACGACGAAATCGACCGCGCGCCCAATGTCACAACCTACTTGAACGCGAACGTGACCGAGATCGAGACCAACGACGAGGCGAGCGCCGTCACGGGCGTGCGCATCGCCTGCCTCTCGGGCAATCGCTTCGCTCTCAAAGCACGTGTGTTTATTCTAGCGGCCGGTGGCATGGAGAACGCGCGCATCCTGCTGTTGTCGAACCGGCGCCAATCTGCCGGCCTCGGGAATCAGAATGATCTCGTCGGACGGTACTTCATGGAGCACCCACGGCTTGAGGCCGGCATGATCATCCCAAGCGACCGGCATCTGGAGGTGGGGTTCTACGAGAATCATCGTGTCGCGAATACCAGGCTGAGAGGATACCTCGGGCTGACCGAGGAGACCATCCGCAAAGAAAAGCTGGTCGATGTGCAGCTCAAGATGATACCGGTCTACAGCGCAGCCTACCAGGAGTCGCACAAGGCACCAGAGATAGAATCCTTCAAATATCTCATGCAGAAGCTTCGGCACCGCGAGTTGCCCGACAATTTCGCGACCCATGTATCCAATGTTGCCGCCGATCTGCTGACCGCCCAGGGGAGCTTCTTGCCTATGGCGCCGCTTCCCGTACCGAAGCCGCTGGCACTGCGCAAGATTATAGGCGCGGAAGCCGAGGAGAAGGAGCGCCTGCTGCCGAGCCTCTTCGGCGATATCGCGTTTGCCGTTAATGAACAAATCTTTAGCAACACGCCGATCGATTACATCCGGCTGAGCACCAGAATCGATCCTGTGCCCAACCCCGATAGTCGAGTGAAGCTGGGCAGCGAGCGCGACCCGCTAGGCCTGCCGCGGATCGAGCTCCACTGGCAGCTTAGCCCGCTCGACAAGCACAGTGTCAGGCGGACGCTGGAGATCATTGGCGCCGAGCTTGGCCGGGCCAGCCTTGGCCGTCTGCAGATCGCCATCGATCAGGACGACACGACCTGGACCAAGGACACGCGCGGCGGCTGGCACCATATGGGCACTACACGCATGAGCGACGACCCGCAGCGCGGCGTCGTCGATCGGAACTGCCAGGTTCACGGTATTTCCAACCTATTCATTGCCGGCAGTTCGGTCTTTCCTACAGCTGGCTCAGGCACGCCCACAATGCTGCTGGTCAGCCTGGCGCTTCGGCTGGCCGATCATATCAAGGAGCGCATGCGATGAGTGACGAGCTTCTGCTCAGCCGGCGTCAGGCGCTCAAGTTCGCCCTAGCCGCCACGGTGACGCTATTCGCGCGCTCGCAGCTGCCAGGCGTGACGCTGCTCGAGCGTGGGCAGCAGGCGCTGCTGCCCACGCGGCTGGCCGCGCTGCTGACGCATACCGAAAGCGCGAAAGTCATAGGCGCCGAGTATTTACAGCAATACCCGCAGGAAGCCGATACGCGCATCCTACTCGACCAGATAGCGTCGCATCCGGCCGCTGGCGATGTCGGGCTGCTCGGCGCGATCGACGAGAACCTGGGGCAAGTGCTCAACCGCATGGTGCGCCAGGATTTCGGGGCCGATCGGGTCGTCGAGCTGCGCGGCTGGATCCTTTCGCGGACCGAGGCGCGGCTCTGCGCGCTGGCGACACTTTTGTAGATATTGAGGCCAAGGATGTCACAAGCACTTACCGCCAGCACTCAGCCGCAAGAGACGCTCTCCTGGCACAGGGCCTGTCTAGCTGCATTGCTGCGTCCCTCTATCTCAACATACCAGATGCTGGGCCAGCAGCAGCGCTGCAACGTCTGGCGCGCCTATGCATTGGTGTTCGGCGCTGGCGTGATCGGCGCTGCGGTCGACTCGCTCATGCCGTTTGAATCGCAGCTGTTCCAGCAGAGCTATGTGGATACGCTGCTATTGGCGCTTATCCCCGTGTCTGCGATCATCGCCGTATGCTACCTGGCCGCCTTCGCGTGGTGTACGCAGAAGGTCGCGCGCCTGCTCAAAGGCTCGGGGACGTATCGACAGCTGGCCTCGGTCTTTGCAGCGTTCAGCGCGCCGCTGCTGATAGCAGCCAGCATACTGAACATGATACCGCTGACGCGTATCCTGGCTGTCCTCCTATATTTCTACTGGCTCGCGCTGTACGTGGTGGCTGCCCGCGCGGTAAATGGGTTCTCGCGGGTGAAAGCGGTTGCGGCGGTGCTTGCCGGGCTGCTGATACTAGGTTGCGCCTGGCTGGGGATCATTTTCGCGATCGGCTACTCGGGCATACTCCTGCCGTGATACCTAAAGGAGTTACGCAGTTGGGAGGTTTGGAGGGCGCAGCCCTCCAAAGAACCCCTTGCTTTTTCCACCCACCTGTGGCGGCTTTGCCGCCACAGGTGGGTGGAAAAAGCAGGTTCTCGGGGGCCGCAGGCCCCCGCTAAAACGCCAACTGCGTCAGTCCTAACCTATTACAAAGTGGCCAGTTGGGGAGGTCGTGGAGGAGCCGCAGACCCTCCACGACCTCCCCAACAGGGGTTCAGGGTGCCGGCCGGCGGCGACGCCGCCAGCCGGCACCCTGAACCCCCAAATATCAAAACTGTAACGATATGTCGATAAGAATGAACTACAAGCCAAGAGCTCAATGCCCTGATTTGGTACTGGGATGCTGCGCCGCTGGGTCATCGCTCAAGTTATACCGGAACACCAGCATGTCACGGATCTGGATGCCGTCTTCGTAATGCGGCTCGTGGTAGTACCAGAAGTAGTCCTTGCGTACCTGGTCCATGCGAAAGCCGGCCTTCTGGTAGAAGGCGATGTTGCCAATGCTGGAGTTGGCGGTGCCCACCAGCACAGCGCTCTTGCCGCGCCGGCGCGCCTCGTCGATCAGCCAGGCCACAATGCGGCGGCC
>DATFXE010000258.1:0-3906 GCA_035258585.1 Roseiflexaceae bacterium
ACACGCCCGATTCGCCCACCAAGATGATGCGGTCTGGACGCAGCTCCGGCGTCTGCGCCAGCCGTTCCAGCAGCTGCTCGGTCGAGACGATCGCCGAACCCTGCGCTGCATCGAAGGCCACATCGCCATGGACAATTGGGACAAGTCCATTGTCGAGCGCGCGAACGACGTTATTAGTGTCCCATGCGGCAAGCGCGCCATGCCAGCTCAGCAACGTGGCCGAGGGTTGGAGCGCGATCGCCGGCACCCCGGCGGCTAACAGCTGATCGATGACGATCCGATTGAGTCGCAGTGCCGCCGCCGCGGTCAGCGCAAAGCCCATCCAGTCGCTTCCAGGCGCCAAACCGCTGTGAACCCCATAGCGCCGCGCGTAGGTATGGCCGAAGGAGCCGCTGCCGTGACCAATTATCAGCCGCAAATCGGGGGCGCGGTCAAGCGCAGACCGCACCTCGGCAGCCAGCTGACGAATCGTAGGTACATCTGGCGCTTCCCGGCCGGTCTTGTCGGTGATCACCGAACCGCCGAATTTGACGAAGATCAGCATATACCAGTAGATAGTCGGCAGTAAGCAGTCGGCAGTAGATGGACAACTGCCGCCTGCTTACTGATGACTAGTGAGGCAGCGCCAGGATCACCAGCACCAGCAAGGCCCATAGCCCGCCTGCGACAATGAACGGCACGTCTTTGAGGATCAGGTCAGCCGGGCTTCCGCCTTCGCCGTGCTTGTACATCAGGTATAGGTAGCGGAAGATCAGATAGATCACGATCGGCACTGTCACCAGCATGATCGGAAACGGCTTGCGCGGCAGCGTCTCGGCGGTGGTGGTGAACAGCGTGTAGGCGATGATCGTGGCGGCGGTGATGATCGAGATCATCTGGTCGAGCATTGGAAGCGAGTACTCATCCAGAATGCGACGATGCTCGCCGGCGCCGGATTCGAGCAGCAGCAGTTCGGCGCGGCGCTTGGCCAGGCCCAGGAACAGCGCCAGCAGCCCCATGCACATCAGCAGCCAGTAGGTGATATTGATATCCAGCACTAGGGCGCCCGCGACTGCCCGCAGTACAAACCCGGCGGCGATCGTAAAGATGTCGAGGATGACCACGTTCTTCAAGTAGTATGAATAGGCTACGCCCTGGATCAGTACATAGCTCAACAACACGATTCCAAAATCCAGGCCGAAGAACAGTCTCTGTCCAGGTGTTGAGTTTACATAATCGATCACAAAACTCAGCGGTAACGCGATCGCCAGCAGCCCGGCGGCAGTGAACTTGGCGACCGGCGGGCTCAGCCGGCCCGAGGCCAGCGGGCGATTGCGCTTCTTTGGATGCGCGCGATCCTTCTCGATATCGACAAGATCGTTAATCAGGTAGATCGCGCTCGCGGCCATGCAGAACAACGCAAATGCTACGACGACGATCAGGACCTTGCCGCGATCCTGCCAGAGCGGCGTGCCACTGATTGGATCGCGCGCAAAGGCGATCGCGGCGAAGATGAAGACGTTTTTGATCCACTCCTTCGGGCGCATGGCACGCAGCAGCTCGCGCATCATCGCAGCGCCGCGCGTCCGAGTCGGATCTATTTCCAATGAGCGGGCCATTCCTATTTGCAACTCCCACGTTTGACCGAACCTCAAGATGCCGGGTGCATTCTACCTGAGGGCCGGGGTGGCGTCAATTGCCGCGTGCCGGGTGACGGGTGAAGAGTGGTGTGTCACCCCATCACCTTGTCACCTTGTCATCCCGTCGCGCCTCCCCTGGTTTGACATCGACGGCGACTATGCTACACTCAGCGCCGACTGTTGGACACATCATCATGGAGATGATATTGCTGGCTTACTCAGATGGGAGGTTTGGAGGCTTTGCCCTCCAAGAAGCTTTTGTTTTGCTTCTCGTGCGGGCGGCAAAGCCGCCCGCACGAGAAGCAAAAGAAAAATTTTTCGGGGGCCTGCGGCCCCGCACCCCCAGCTGGCGAGTTTGCCAGCAGTATCATGGAGATATCGATATGCGCAACCTGCTCGTCACTGGCGGGGCCGGCTTCATCGGCAGCAATTTCGTCCACTACATGCTCGAGAAGTATGACTACAAGATCGTCGTCTTCGATCTGCTGACCTACGCCGGGCGGCTGGAGAATCTGGAGCGCGCCAGGGGCAACCCGCGCTTCGCCTTCGTCCGGGGTGACATCCGCGATCAGGCGGCCGTGCGCGCGGCATTGAAAGAGCACCAGATCGATACGATCGTCAACTTCGCCGCGTTTACCCATGTTGACCGCTCGATCATGGAGCCAGAATTGGCCGTGACGAACAATATCAACGGTACGTTTGTGCTGCTGGAGGCGGCGCGTGAGCGTAAACTCGAACGCTTTCACCAGATAAGCACCGACGAAGTATATGGCGCGATCCCGGCCCCGCAGCGCTCGAAGGAGGGCGACGGCCTGGAGCCGCGCAGCCCGTACTCGGCCAGCAAAGCCGGCGCCGAGCACCTGGTTTATGCCTATGCCATTACCTATGGCATGCATACGACCACCACCCGCGGCTCGAATAATATCGGTCCATACCACTACCCCGAGAAGGCCGTGCCGCTGTTTACTACCAACGCGATCGATGATCAGCCGCTGCCGATCTATGGCGACGGCATGCAGATGCGCGATTACCAGTATGTTGGCGACCACTGCGAGGGGATCGACGTCGTGCTGCACAGGGGCTCGCCTGGCGAGGTCTACAACGTCGGCACCGGGGTCGAGACGCACAACATCGATATGGCGCGCAAGATTCTGGATCTGCTGGGCAAGCCGCATAGCCTGCTTCAATATGTGCCCGACCGGGCCGGCCACGATCGGCGCTACGCGCTCGACACCAGCAAGCTCCAGGCGCTCGGCTGGCGCAGCCGCCACTCGTTCGACCAGGCGCTGGAGCTGACCGTGCGCTGGTTCCTCGAGAACGAGCAGTGGTGGCGGCCGATCAAGAGCGGCGAATACCTCGAGTATTACCGCAAACAGTATATCGAGCGCTCGTGACAAGATGACGGGGTGAGGGGGTGACGGGGTGAGTCTACATCGCCCCGTCACCCTCTCACTCCGTCGCCTTCACCACGTATGGATACCACCCCTACCATCCGCCTGACCATCCCGCCACAGCACGACGGGCGGCCGCTGCGTGAGCTGGTAGCCGAGGTGCTAGGCGACGAGCTGGATGCGGTGCGGCTGATCGAGCGCGGCGGCCTGTGGGTCGATGGTGCGCGCATGCGCGACGTGGATGCCCGCGCGCGCCCCGGCACGGAGGTGGCCATCCACCGGCCATTGTCGGGCGCCTACCCTGAGATTGAGGTCAGCGCCGCGCAGATCGTTTACGAGGACGAGGATCTACTGGCGCTCAATAAGCCGGCCGGCGTGTATGTCGATTCGACGCCATGGGACGCCGAGGGCAACTATCACGCCGCGCTGCTGCGCTTCATCGCCGCGCGCGATGGCACCACGCCGCGGCTGCACCTGGCGCACCGGCTCGACCGCGACACGACCGGGGTGCTGTTGGTGACTAAGAACCCCGAGATGAATCCTCAGATCCAGGCCGCATTCATTCACGGCAGGGTCAGCAAGCAATACCTGGCAATGTGTGCCGGCGCGCCAATGGAAGATAGTTTCGCGCTCACGAGTGGCCATGGCCGCGGCGCGCACGGCTTGTTTCGGGTCTACCCAGCCGAGGAGATCGGACGTGTGCTGGTCAACGGCTCGCGGGTCAAGGCCATGCGCACGCGCTTCGAGGTCGAGCGGCGTGCGGCTGACGCCTCACTGGTGCGTGCCTTCCCCGAGACCGGCCGGACGCACCAGATCCGACTGCATCTGGCCTACCTGGACCACCCGCTGATCGGCGATACGCGCTACGGCGGGCCGGCGCTGTGGCGCGGCGAGCC
>DATFXE010000259.1:0-12041 GCA_035258585.1 Roseiflexaceae bacterium
GCCCCTACCAGGACCGTGGCCCACGCCGTGACGACCGCCCAGCAGATAATCGTGGGTCGCGCCGTGACGACCACTCATTCGATAGCGGCGGTTCACGCCGTGACACAATACGCGGCGGCGCGGGCGATTCGTACAATCGCCCGCGGCCCGAGCAGCCGGATAATGATCCGAACTTGCGCGGAGATAATCGGCCTGAGCCGGGAAACGAGCGTTTGCCGGAGCGGAATTTTCGTGAGGAGAAACGCGGTCCAGGGCGCGAGTGGCACGAGCGCTCCGAGCAGGAGAAGCGCGATCGCCCAGCCATGCGCGTCTCGCGACCTCGCTTTGGCGATCGGAGCGGCACGACCAGGCGTGTTGGCTTCCCATTCCGTCCGCGGCCGCCACGCGACGAGGAGGACGATAAGCGCTAGTTCCCAATGGGGAAGTTTATTCCACAGTTTGAATAGTGCGTAGTGCGTAGTACACAAGGCTACGCACTACGCACTGTTCAAACTGTGTAGGGACTTCCGCCACGCCCGACGACAGGTCTTATGTCGTGCTGCGGCGCGAGAAATCGGCGGTCCAGTAGTAGTGGTTGTCGGTCGAATCATCGGCATTATAGCAATAGCCGGCGCCAACCTCGCGCTGATCGGCATCGAGAATGTTGCGGCGATGCCAGCCATCGGGCGGCTCATCCATCCACAGCGCAACTACCGCAGCCGGGTCGGCCAGACCGGCGGCTATGCTCTCGCTCGGCCATTCCCAAGGCGGGTTGGCACCCTCCAGGCGCTGAGCAAGCGTTCGCCCATCGGAGGAGGTGTGCGAGATCATCCCATGTGCGGCCAGATCGCAGCTGTGCGCGCGCGCCGCAGCGCTTAACTCGGGGTTATGTAGATATGGCGGCAGGCCATTCGCAGTGCGCACTTGGTTGATCGAGGCTACCAGTAGCGCCTCCAGCGCTGCTGGATCATCGCCCAGCACTGCGGTCGCCTGTATCAGCGGCGGCGTGGTGGCAGCCTGCGGAGATGCTGCATCATTCGGTGGAGAAGTGGGCGCACTGGCAGCCGCCACGCCAACAGACAACACAGGCGATGGCGTAGGCGTGAATGGGATGACTCGATCCGCAATTGGGTGCTGGACAACCTCAGCGGTTGGCAGCGCGCTGATTGAGGATGTCCCAGCCGGCGTTGCGTTGATCTCGGGCCGAGTCGATGATATGTCGGAAGGTGTGCCACACGCAACCGATACCTCAACCGCCAGGAACAGGATCAACCAACCACGGATGCGCACGATCAGCCTCCTTGCTAGCGCGATCCGAAATCTTGAGTCCAGTAGTAGCGAAACGGACCGCCGAGCTGGCCGTTATCCATTCGCACATTGGATTGATCGTCCGGCTGCTCGTAATAGCCGACGCCAATCTCACGCAACTCACAATTCAGAATGTTTGCTCGATGTTCCGGGCTGGTCATCCAACCGGCGACGACCTCTTCAGGGCTGGCTGGGCCGGCTGCTAGATTCTCGGCTAGCTGCGCGTAGTTATAGCCCGTCGCCACGATCCGGCTGACCATCGTCGAGCCATCGGAGCCGCTATGGCTGAACAGATTGCCCAGCGCCATATCCTGGCTGTGCGCGCTGGCGGCGGCAGCTAGCTGCGGCGAGTGCACCAGCGGGATAGGACACCCATGTTGCCGTCGCTGAGCGTTGGTCAGATCAATCACTCGCTGCTCGATCGAGGGCCCCGCGCGCGACAGCAGCGGCAGATACACGCGGAAACCATTCGACGCGGCGCGCCCGCTCGTCGGCATAATTATAGCCATGCTAAGCAGGAAGAGAGCGGCAAGCAGGCAGGCCAAACGCAGCATGTAGCAGGCTCGAAGGAGCATGAGATCTCCAAATATGGAGCGGCAAGATCAGCGCGGGTCGTTCGATGCCCCAGATTATACAAATTTTTAACCATTTGAGCAATAGTACACGAGTACCAAGGCGAGGAGCAAACGGTGATACAATCAGCGGAAGGTTTTGGAGCAACACCAAGCAGTCTATTGGAGAGCCACTCTAGATAGGGTACCGTGTGCCACAGACAATATTCTCGCTCGCGCCGCTTGCCCCTTTCCGGCTGGACCTGACCGTATGGGCATTGCGCCGGCGTCCGCATAACGCCGTAGATCTTTGGGATGGGCAGACCTACCGTCGGGCCATCGTAGCTGACGACAAACCTATTGCGATTGAGGTTATTCAGCGTGGCAGTCTCGATACACCGCAGCTCCACGTCACTGCTACAGGTGCTGATGTCTCTCCGGACGGGACAGCGGTCACCAATGTTCTTCGGCGGCTGCTCGGTTTCGATATTGACCTGACGGCTTTCTATGAATTCGCCGCCTCCGATCAGCATCTCGGTCCCCTGGCATCTCGCTTCCGGGGCTTTAAGCCGCCGCGCTATGCTACTCTCTTCGAGGCATTACTGAATGGCATCGCCTGCCAGCAAGTAACGCTGAATTTGGGTATCCAGTTGCTCAATCGGCTTGCAGCTACATGCGGTGTCGCGCTCGCAGATCACAATCCGCCACTGTTTACACTCCCTCAGCCCGAAGGGCTGGCTGAACAGAGTTCTGAGACATTACGCTCGTTGGGATTCAGTTGGCAGAAAGCCCAGACCATGCTCGACCTCTCAAGGGCGCACCTTGAGGGAAGATTATCGTTTAACGACCTGGATGCCCTCGATAACGAAGCGATCGTCGGCTACTTACGGCAGTTCCGGGGTATCGGCCGCTGGACCGCGGAGTATGTTCTGCTTCGAGGATTGGGTCGGGTCGACGTCTTTCCGAGTGGCGACTCCGGCGCACGCAACAGCTTGCGGCGATGGCTCGACCTCGATGCCTCACTTGATTATGCGGGTGTTTCTCAAACGATCGACCCGTGGCGAGCCTATGGAGGGCTGATTTATTTACACCTATTACTCAAGGGAGTGGCTGACGCGCATCCTCTATAGCAGTTAGGCATGTGGCAGGAGGCAGTAAGCAGTTGCGTTCTACGCGCTACAATGCGTTTCTCGCCTATGCATGAATGCTCAACTGTTTTGCTATCTGCTCTATAAAGCAGATTCAAGATCCGTTGGCATGAGCAGCTCTAAAGCAGCCCGCGATATGGTCGTTTACCATCCCCACGCTCTGCATCAAGGCATAGCACATCGTCGGCCCTACGAACGCAAAACCATGCTTACGCAGGTCTTTGGAGAGCCTAATTGAAAGAGGGGTTTGCGCTGGTATGGCTGCTAAGGTCGCAGGTGGTGGCTGCTGGAGCGGTGCTCCATCGACAAATGACCACAGGTACCGATCAAACGTGCCTATCTCCCTCTGCACGTTCAGAAAGCAGCGCGCGTTGCGGATCGTCGCTTCAATTTTCAGCCGATTCCGGATGATGCCCGTATCAGCCATAAGCCGCTCTACATCCGCAGCTGTGTAGGCAGCAACGCGCTCGACATCCCAGCCATCAAACGCCCGGCGGAAGTTCTCGCGCTTTCGTAGGATGGTGACCCAGGACAAACCAGCTTGAAAGCTTTCTAACATGAGGCGCTCAAACAGGGCAGCTTCATCGTGGCATGGGATACCCCACTCCTGATCGTGATAGGCCACCATCAGTGGGTCGGTGGTAGCCCAGCCGCAGCGCATGAATTCAGTGTCGTTGCTCATATCACACTCACTCCATCATCGAAAGGAACGGCGGTATTATAACTAACTAAAAAGCGGATGCGCGAGTACACTCACGCATCCGCCCGAACGATCGGTCCGCAGTCATTACGAATTGAACATCCCGCGTACGCGCTGCACCATCGACTCAGCTATCGATCGCATCTCATCGACATTCTCGCGCACCTGCTCGCGGGCATCCACGGCGGTGCTGTCCTCGTTGGGCACAAGCAGCCACAGCGCCAGATAGAGCATGAACCCGAAGCCGTTCAGCAATGCGAGCGCCAGTAGAACGATCCGCACCAGCAGTGGGTCGATATTGAACATTGCGGCCAGACCGCCGGCCACACCGGCGATCATCCGGTCGTTGCGGCTGCGAACTAAACGCTTGCCCTGCATAAGTACACCTCATAACATATGTCGGAGCGCGCTTCGCCTCCGGCAGACTACGCGTCGTATATGCCTACGACGTGCCAAGGAGCTGGATTGTTGCGAACACACCTCGCGATCATGGTCGAGCCGTATTTGACGCGCGTGCTGGCGGGCGAGAAGACGATCGAGTCTCGCTTTTCGCGCAGCCGCATTCCTCCATACGGCTGTGTCGCGGCCGGCGACCTGATCTGGCTCAAGCGCGCGGGCGGGCCAGTGCTGGCCAGCGCGCGGGCATCCGAGGTGCGCCAGTATAGCGGGCTGAGCGGGAAGCAGGTGGATGCGCTGCTGGCGCGCTGGGGTCCCGAGCTGAATCTAGAAGCAGACTTCGCCGCACGCGCGCGGGAGTGCCGTTACGCCACGCTTATCTGGCTCGGCGAGATCGTTCTGCTGCCGGAGCCGCAAGCCTACAGGCGGCGTGGCCGGCAAGGGTGGGTGCACGACACCGATTTCCCACGGATTATATAGATTGCCGCTGAATAATCCGTGTAATCAGTGGGAAATCCGCGCCCTACTACTTCCTCGCCACTGCATTCAAGACTTCAAGTGCGCGCACGAGTTGCGCGTCACTGCTATGGAGCAGCGCCTGGGGATCGAGCTGGGCCGCGTTAGCCGGCGAGAGCGGCACGACATCGGGCGACAGGCTAATCAGTTCATCAGGCTGGACGCCCTTGCCGCGCACGATTTCGCCGTTGGGCGTGAGCCACTGAGTCGTTCCGATCCGTACTTGCGCCCCGTCGTCGAGGTTGAACGTCCGCAGTACAGTCGCGGTCCCAAACGTCGGCTCGCCGATCAGCCGCGCGCGCTTGGCGTCCTTCAGGGCGCCGGCCAGTATCTCCGCTGAGCTGGCGCTGTTGCTGTTCACCAGCACCACCACGGGGATGTCGAGCGCCACGCCGCCGGCCGCCGTCTTGTAGGGAGTGCGCGAGCCGGAGCGATCCTGTTCGAGCAGCACTGTCGTATCGGCTGGCAAAAACTGGCTGGCCACGCCGATCAGCTCGTTCACGTAGCCGCCCGGATTATTGCGCAGGTCGAGCACGATCGAAACGGCGCCCTGCGCCTTGGCATCGGTCAGCGCCTGTTTGACCTCGTCGCCGGCGCGCTCGGCGAACTGGTTGAGGTGGAGCAGCGCGACCTTGTTTTGCAACATGCGCCAGGAGACGCTCGGCATATTGATATTGGCGCGCGTTATCGTCACATCCTGCGGCTGAGTATCGCCGGCGTGCTGAATCGTCAGCGTGACGCGGGTGCCTTTCGGGCCGCGCACGCGATTGCGCAGCTCCGAGACGCTGATACCGTGGACATCCTCGCCGTTAATCTTGAGGATCAGATCGTTTGGGCGCAGGCCGGCCTGCTCAGCCGGCGAGCCCTCGATCGGCTGGATGATCAGCGGCTGTCCATCCTTGACATCGATATAGGCGCCGATCCCCTCGAAATGACCGGAGAGCTCTTCACGCTCGGCCTTGGCCACATCCGGCGGCAGGTAGCGGGTATGGCCGACATCGCCAAGGCTGTCGAGCATACCCTCGATCGCGCCATCGGTCATCTTCTTTGGATCGGCGGCGGCAGGATCGACATATTCGTTGCGCGCGAGATCCCAGGTCTTCCAAAAATTCTCGAAGCTCGTGCAGACTTCGGGCGCTTCGGGGCAGGGGCTAGGAGCCTTGAACCACAGCGTCCCGAAATAGCCGCCGCCGAGGCCGATGACCAACGTCAGGCCCAGCATCGGCATGATCAGCCAGATCGGCAGCTGAATGCGCAATAATCGTGAAAAAAACTCTCGCATCTTTTATTCTCGGGCGTAAGCCCTGGTTGTCAATGGTCAGTTGTCAGTGATCAGTTGTCAGTCGTGGCCGGCAACTGCTCGATCTGTAGTATACCATTGTGGCGCAAGGGATGGGATGAGTGGATGGTTAGTTACTCGCCTAAGCGCGCGTCCTCGATCTCCCGCAGGCCGCGCCGCCAATCGGCGGCGCCAAGCTGGCGCTTGCCGGATGGCTGGACGGTCAGCAGCTCCAGGGCGCCCGCCCCTGTTGCCACCCAGACCCCTTGATCCTCCCGCAGCAGCGTGCCCGGCGCCGCCGCGCCTGTCCATTCGGGGTGCGCGCGCGCGGCAATGATCTTGAATGGCTGGCCGCGCCAGCTGGTCTGCGCGCCGGGCCAGGGCTGGTACGCGCGGGTCATTCGCTCGATGTGGACGGCGTCGGCGCTCCAATCGATCGCGCCATCTTCCTTCTTCAGCATCTTCGTGTAGGTCGCCTGGCTATCATCCTGGGGGCTGGGCGTCAGCTGGCCCTCAGCGTAGCGCGCCAGCGATTCAAGCAGCAGCGCCGAGCCGATCCTGAACAGCGCCTCGGTCAACTCGTCGCTGCGTGCGTCGGGGGGCAGGGGCACGCGCTGCTGCGCCAGGATCGGGCCGCTGTCCATCTTGGCGTCCAGCAGGATCACCGTCACACCTGTCTCTGTATCGCCCGCCAGGATGGCGCCGGGCACCGGCGTGGGCCCGCGGTGGCGCGGCAGCAGCGAGGGGTGAATATTCACATAGCCGAGCGGCGGAATGGCCAGCACGTTCTTGCGCAGGATCTCGCCGTATGCCGCTACGACACCTACATCTGGATGCAGCGCCGCCAACTGCTCGACCGCGGCCGGGTCGCGCAGCGTCTCGGGCTGGAACACCGGAATGCCCAACCGGATGGCCACACGCTTGACCGGAGGCGGCTCGGGGGCGCGCCCACGCCCAAATGGCCGATCCGGCTGTGTCACAACACCCACGACCTCGTAGCGCGGATCGGTGGCCAGCGCCTCAAGCGGGATAGCCGCGAACTCCGGCGTGCCAAGAAAGATGACTCGGATCACAATATCTCTCCCACTGTCGAGCTTCAAATCTTACGCCGGTCCCGGTCAAAAGCTGTTACACCCGCGGCAGTACCGTCGTCGATGCCTCTGTTCCGAACAGAAAAGCCAAATACCGCTGCGAAAACCGAGCCTATGAACACATGTCAGACACTATTGCATCCGCCGTGCCGCCTGTAGTATAATGCAACAACGCGGCGCGGCATAGCGCAATCCAATGCGCCGTTTTGCTTCGAATAGTATACCGTTCTTCGCGCGCGGCGTCCAAGCGCTTGTGCCGCCGCCAGAACTGCTGGCCGTGTGAGGCAGCTATGCAGGCACTCCTCTTCGATGGTCAGCTTCGGCTGGCGAATGATTATCCCGAACCGACTCTGGCCCCTGGCGAGGCGCTGATTCGCCCTTCACTCGTCGGCATCTGCAATACCGATATCGAAATCACCCGCGGCTATATGGGCTTTCGCGGCGTGCTCGGGCATGAGTTCGTCGGCGTCGTCCAGGCCTGCGCCGACCGCGGCTGGCTCGGCCGGCGCGTGGTGGGCGAGATCAACGCGGCCTGCGGGCGCTGTACCGTCTGCGCGCGCGGCGACCAAAGCCACTGCCCGGAGCGCACGACACTCGGGATCGATCGGCGTGACGGCACAATGGCCGAGCTCTTCAGCCTGCCGCTCGCCTGCCTACACGAGGTTCCAGCCGGCGTGCCCGACGAGGCGGCCGTCTTCGCCGAGCCATTGGCGGCGGCGCTCGCGATTCTGGAACAGTCGCACGTTCGGCCGACCGAGCGCGTAGCGGTGGTGGGCGACGGCAAGTTAGGGCTACTGTGCGCTCAGGCATTGCGCCTGCCCGGCTGCGAGGTCGTGGTGGTCGGGCGGCACCCCGAGCGCTGGGAACTGCTGCATCAGTTAGGGGTTGCAACCGTCCACGTCAGTAGCTTGGACCAAAGACCAAAGACCAAAGACGAAACACAGATTGGTCTTTGGTCTTTGGTCCTTCGTCCTTGGTCATTTGACGTTGTCGTGGACTGCACCGGCCAGCCATCCGGCCTCGCGGTGGCGCGCGATCTGGTGCGGCCGCGCGGGCGCCTGGTCCTCAAGAGCACCTTCGCCGCTGAGTCCGGGATGAATCTGAGCAGGCTGGTTGTGGACGAAGTGCAACTGCTGGGGTCGCGCTGCGGGCCGTTCGCCCCGGCGCTGCGCCTGCTCGAGCGCGGGCTTGTGCAGGTACAACCGCTGGTGGCTGGCCGCTTCTCGCTGCGTGAGGGTCTCAAAGCCTTCGCGGCGGCCAACCGCCGCCTGAAAATACTACTGGAGATCTAGTATGTCGATCAAGAATGCCGCGGTGACAAGCATACTGGCGCTGATGTTCCTCTCGCTGCTGACGATCTACATGATCAGCACACCTAGCCCGCTGATCACATTTCTAAGCGTTCTGATCATGTTGGTGGCCCTGATCATGGCCCAGAGCCGCAGCTGGCGCGATATCGGCATCCTGGCGTCTGTATCGGTGATCGTCTCTATGGTCGCGATTGGGCTGCTTGCCAGCGCGCGGTTGGGCCGCCTGGGAACGCTGATCGTCCTGCTGCTGTGGGGATTACTGCTGTTCGCGCTGTTCACGTGGGCACGGCGCACGATCATTCCACTGCCGCGCGATCGGGCGATCTTGATTCAAAATACCTTTACCGGCCAGGTTCACCTCGCCGACGGGCCGATCGCTGCCCCGAACGTGCCGCTTATGGAGCGGATCATCGCAGTTATCCCGCTCTACGAGCTGCATGAGGACCTGACGGTAGCGACTATCAATGCCAGCGCGCCGCAGAATGTGGACGAGATCAAGGTGCACGTCAACTACAAGGTTGTCGACCCGCTTCTCGCGGCACAAGGCATACCAAAGCGCACCCTGGCCCAGGAGACGCTGGCCAAGGAGATGAACCTTAACGTCGAGGAGGCGCGCCGAAATCCGGTCTTCTGGGAGCGGCTGCTTGGCGATCAAATGCGCCATGAGGCCGAGGAGATCACGCGCGAAGTATTTTATCGCAACGCATTCGCTCAGAATGTTCTCGAAATATACCGCAACCGGGCGGATCTGGCCCAGGAGATCAGGGAGCGCTTGAATCCGTATGTGCAGCGCTGGGGCACACGCGCGCGGCTGCTGGAGATCGACAGCGTCAAGGTCGATCGCGAGATTATTAGAGCAATCAACAAGGATGCAGCTCGCGAGGATGAGACCAAGCTGCGAGAGATCGAGGCCAAACGCGACGCCACGCGCGTTCGCGCCGTCCTCGGCGCCGAGGCAGAGGTCGAGGGTGAGCGCATCAAAGCGATTATCGCGGCGCTCAAGGAAGCCGGGGTCGAGATCACGCCCGAGGTGCTGATTGGCGCGATCAACGCCGCATCCGATTGGCAGATCGAGGGTGACTTCGGCCTGCTGACGGAGAATCCGATACAGATACCGCCGGGTGTCATGCCGCACGAGAAAAAGTAGCCCATGGAGCATATCGCCAACAGCAACGGGTTGTTCGAAGTGGTCGTCGTCGGCGCGGCGTGCCTTGATGTCAAGGGCCGCCCGCTTGGCGATATCGTCGCCGGCACATCCAACCCCGGCGTCGTTCAGATCAGCGTGGGCGGCGGCGCGCGCAACGTCGCCGAGAATTTGGCGCGCCTGGGCACGTCCACCGCACTGCTCAGCGTGGTCTGCCAGGATGATTTTGGCCGTACGATCATTCGCCAGACCGAGCGGGCCGGTGTGAACACCGACCATGTGCTGATCAGCTGCGATCAGCATTCTGCGGCCTATATGGCACTGCAAAGCGCCGAGCGCACGCTGCTGGTGGCGCTGGCCGATACCGTTGCCACCGGGGCGCTTACGCCCGAGTACATCGGCGATCACGCCAGCATGCTCGAGCAGGCGCGTATGGTGGTGATCGACGCGAACGTACCGCTTGAGACGGCCGAGACGCTGCTGTCGATCTGCGGCGCGGCGGGCGTGCCGGTGGCTTTGGAGCCGGTGGCCTACGCACCGGCGCTGCAATACCGCGAGCTGGCCGGCGCATTCTATCTTACGACGCCGAATGGGGTGGAGGCCCAGGCGCTGACCGGCCTGCCGGTGGCCAACACCGAGCAGGGCGCACTTGCCGCCAAACAGCTGGTCGCGCTGGGCGTCCAGATTGCGATCATCACGCTTGGAGATGCCGGGCTGGTGTATGCCACACCTGAGGCCAACGGCTATGTGCCATCGATCGAAGGCGAGATCGTCGACCCGACCGGCGCCGGCGACGCGCTGACCGCCGCGGTCGTGTATGCGTTGCTGAACGATATTCCAGTGGATGAAGCCGTGCGCTTGGGGGTCAGCGCCGCGACCCTCACGCTGGCATCGACTGATACGGTGCGGCAGGATCTGAGCTTGGAAAGCTTGTATGCGCAACTGGTGATTTAGGAAATAGGATACAGGGGACAGGGAACAGAGGCAAGCACCCCACCTACGTCCTGTTCCCTATCACCTATCACCTGTCAACTGTAACCTACAATATGACAAAACGCATCCTGATAGCGGACGATGAGCCGAACGTGCGACAATTGCTCGAACTGGTATTGCACGGACAGGGCTATGAGGTCGCGCTTGCCACCAATGGCGCTCAGCTTGTGCGGATGGCCCAGGAACGTGTCCCCGATCTGGTGCTGGTTGACCTTATGATGCCACAACTGGACGGCTATGAGGCCATTCGGCAGCTGCGCAACGATACCCGCACCGCGCATTTGCCGATGCTGATTCTGACAGCCAAATCTACGCTTGAGGATGTGGTGATCGGGTTCGAGACCGGCGCCGACGATTATATCACCAAGCCCTTCAACATTCCCGAACTGCTGGCGCGGATCAAAGGCCATCTGCGCCGGGCCGATCAGCCTCCGGTCCGCAACCCGCTCACCGGCCTGGCCGGCAACACGCTGCTGACAGAGGAGCTGAAGTACCGGCTCAAGAAAGCTGAGCCTTTCGCCTACCTTTATGCCGATCTCGACAATTTCAAAGCCTTCAACGACACCTACGGCCCGGCCCGCGGCGATCGGGTGATCACCCTGATGGCCGACGTGCTGACCGACGCAGTGCGCACACACGGCTCCAGCGGCGATTTTATCGGGCATGTCGGGGGCGATGACTTCGCGATTCTCACGACGCCAGACATGCTGGATATGCTGTGCCAGACGATTATCAGCATCTTCGATCAGCGTGTCCGGCTGCTGTATGATCCGGAAGATCTCGAGCGCGGGTATCTTCAGGGCTCGGATCGCCAGGGTGTTCCGCGCCGCTTCCCGATCATCTCGATCTCGATCGGCGTCGCCACCAACCGCCACCGCAGCTTCGCCGATTACGAAGAGCTAAGCCGCGTCGCGACCGAGATGAAGCAGTTCGCCAAACAGGAGCCCGGCAGTTTCTACGCCGTCGACGTGCGTGGCCGGCGCGATCAGCACGTACCAGACGAACGGCGCGGCAGCAAGGTGCCAACCGTGCTGGTGGTGACGCAAGAATCCGAGCTTCGGAAGTTCTTGCGAACGGCGCTGAAGGAAGCCGGATACCGCGCGCTCGAAGCGCCGGGGGTGCCGGAAGCCAACGCGCTGCTGACATATGAGCCCGACCTGTCGCTGATCATCGCCGATACGCGGCTGGGCGATCAGCTATGGGAGATGGCCGATACATTGAGCGCCGAGATGCCGACCGTGCCGCTCACTGCCATCTCGATCGAGGAGCGCGACGAGCAGGCCGGTCGCGCCCATGGCGTGCGCGTTTTTCTCCGGCAGCCATTCCAGGAACAGCAGTTTCTGGACTTTGTCATTCAGTTCGCGCCCGCGCATGAGTGATGTGCTATTCCTACATCATGAGTCATCCCGTATTTAACACGATGGCTGCAAGGGCGTGGGAATGCGCCGCAGCGCGTTCCCACGCCCTTGCAGCCATAAAATAAAGCCGGCAGAGTGGAATGCTGCGAGGGCAACGATATGAGATATGCTGCATCACAATGCCCAAAGATCCGTTTGTAGAATTCGGGATGACTCTTGGTGGGGCTCGGGGGCGGCGCCGGATACCTCTGGGTGTGAGCACCCGGCC